>JANNEE010000679.1:0-4152 GCA_031388325.1 Deinococcales bacterium | reverse complement strand
CAAAGAACTCGATACCATTGCCCGTGATTACTTAAAAACCCAAGGGTACGACGAAGCCTTTGCCCACAGCCTTGGGCATGGGGTCGGACTTGCGATTCACGAAGCCCCGACCTTATCGCAACGTGCCGAAGACAATGCGGTTCTCGAGGTTGGCACAATTGTGACGATTGAACCGGGCGTGTATCTCGAGGGCATCGGTGGGGTGCGAATCGAGGATTTGCTGTTGGTCACCCAAAGCGGTTGCGAAATTCTAACCCAGTTACCTAAAATTGTAATGCTCTAGGCGGTTTTGTGATTGCACCCCGAGGCGTATTTACGGCTGTTCAAGTTGGCTTTCTCGAGCTACAATAAACACATGGCATCAAAAACCCCTAAAAATGTGGATGTGGATATTAACAAGGACGTAATTACTGGAATTGCCAGCATTGCCCTCGAGGGTGTGCAAGGTGTTGTGCCAGTCTCACCGCCGTTACAATTGGGCGAATTTTTTAATGGTAAACGCTTAAAAGGCATTAACGTCTCGAGGGATGGCAGCAATGTGACCGTGGATTTAAGTGTCAATGTGGATTATGGCAGGGTCATTCCCGATGTGGCAAAAGAAGTGCAACGCACGGTTGCCGAAAACATTGAAGTCATGACTGGTTTAAGTGTGCAGAGTGTCAATGTGACCGTACAAGGTGTGGTATTGCCTTTGGTTGCCAATGTCTGAACCGCTTATCCTGAATGGTAGTAACTCAGCATCCTTGAGTGGTAGTAACAAAGCCAGAGAACTTGCTTTTCGGGTTTTATTCTCGAGTGAACAAGGTAAACACAGCATTAACCAAGCATGGGTCGAAGCCAAACTCGATTTGCAACACGCCCTAGACGATGCCCTAGACCCAGAAACCGAAGAAGGAATGCTCGAAGCCAGCACAGAAAGCCTCAATCCCGAAGCCATTGCCTTTGCCCATCGTTTGCTTTTGGGTTACGACGAACACCGCGACCATGTGGATCAAAGTTTGCAACGGGTGATTGAAGGTTGGACCTTTAATCAAATGAGCCAAACCGACTTGGCGATTTTGCGCCTCGCCAGTTTTGAAATCCTGCACTTGGCAACCCCAGCCGCCGTTGCCATCGAAATCGCGGTGCGCCTAGCCAAACGTTACGGTGGCGACGACTCGAGCAAATTTGTTAATGGTGTGCTGGCAAAACTCCTTGACCAAGAAGCCCCAGCCGAAAAACGTGAAAAACGCGGACGCAAACAGGAAAAGAGGATAAAAGGCGAAAGGCAAAGGACGAAGCGCGAAGGTGCGTCGTGACTCAAACACTTATTTTAGATGGCAATGTAGCGGCTGCCGCCCTGCTCGAGAAAGCCAAGTCAGAAATGGCGTTGTTATCGGTGATCCCTCATTTGCATGTGATTCGGATTGGCGATGACCCCGCCAGTGTTTCTTACACACGCTTAAAGGCACGTCGGGCAAAAAGAATAGGGATGGACAGCACCCTGACCGAATTACCAGCCGAAGCATCAGAAAGCAGCTTGCTCGAGTTGATCCAAACCCTGAATGCCGACCCCAAGACCCACGGGATTTTGGTGCAGTTACCTTTTCCTAAAAACTCGAGTATCCGCGAATCTGTTGTTCTCGAGGCAATTGACCCCAATAAAGATGTAGATGGGCTGCATGTGGTCAATACTGGGCGGCTTTGGGCTGGACAAGTTGGCTTAAGGAGTTGTACTCCAGCCGGAATTATTTCAATGCTCGACCATTACGGTATTCTGCTCGAGGGCAAGCGCGTGGTGATTATCAACCGCTCACAACTGGTCGGTAAGCCGTTAGCTGCCATGTGCTTAGAGCGTAACGCCACTGTCACCATTGCCCACTCGAGAACCAAAGATTTAGCGGCTGTAGCCCGCCAAGCCGATGTGCTGGTCACAGCCGTCGGACGAGTTGATTTTATTACCCCAGAATTTGTGAAAACTGGCGCAGTGGTGATAGATGTCAGTGTCAACCGTATTTTTGTGGACGGAGAAGAAAAATTAGTTGGCGATTGCACTGCCGAGGTTGCCGCCGTCTCGAGTGCAATTACCCCTGTGCCGGGCGGCGTTGGACCAATGACGGTATCGCATTTGTTGTACAACACGGTTTTGGCTGCCAAGATGCAGTCTCAGAATTTAATTTGACCCAGTAAATGCAGTGGTACAGCTTGAATGCGTTCTGAAATCGGATAGGCATGTAATCCGGGATAGACCACGTACAACATCTCGAGTTGCAAGTCCTCGAGGGCAATTTGCATTGATTTGGTGCTTCGAGGGGCATCAATCATTTTGAATTCAATACCAATTCGTTTGCCATTTTTGAAAATCAGCAAGTCTAATTCTGCTCCATTGTGGGTTGCCCAAAAATAGGCTTCATCTGGTTGGGTGATCCGAATTGTTTGCTCGAGCGCAAAGCCTTCCCAAGATGCTCCACTTTTTGGATGGGTGAGTAAGCCAGATTCATCTCGAATACCAAGCAGATAATGCAGCAAACCCGTATCCGAAAAATAGAGTTTTGGATGTTTCACTTGGCGTTTAGCAAGATTTTCGTGCCAAGGTTGAAGTTGCCGAATCATGTATGTTTGGGTTAGAGAATCAAGATAACGTCGAACCGTGCTTTCGTTACTGCCCATTGAGCGGGCAGGGTCGGCGGCATTCCAATTCTGTCCGTGATAATGCGCCAACATTGTCCAAAAACGCAACATCGCAGGGGCTGGGATATTTATACCAAGTTGTGATAAATCTTGTTCAACAAAACGATTAACGGCGTTTTTGCGCCATTGGTTGCTATTTTCTTCGGAGCTTGCAAAATACGAATTTGGATACCCACCGCGTCGCCATAAGGTATTTAAGTTTTCTATACCAACTTCCTCGAGTCCAAAACCAGTAATCTCAATCACTTCAATTCTTCCAAAAAGCGACTCACCACTTTGTCGTAGTAAACGTGGTGAGGCACTTCCAAGAATTAAGAATTGCCCAAAATTCGGTTTTTGATCCATTAAAACCCGTAGTACAGGAAAAAGATTGGGTGCAAGTTGAACTTCATCAATCACCACCAAACCCTCGAGTGATTGCAAGGCAGTCATTGGTTCACTCAGTCGAGCGCGTGAAACTGGATTCTCGAGGTCAAAGTAATTTGCATCAGTGAACGACAAAAATTCTCGAGCCAGCGTGGTTTTTCCAACTTGGCGTGGTCCAACCAATGCCACACTTTTACTTCGCTCTAAAGCCTGTTTGATTCTCTGGATGAGTTTTTGGCGGACAATCATTTTTGTATTTTACCATGAAATTCCAGCATGTCATGCGGGAATTTCATGGATTTTGCAAGATTGATAAGCAATTTAGCTTAGAAAAATGAGCATAACTGCGTATGTGATTTCATGGTCTCACGAAGTACGCTAGCGTACTTCGTGAGACCGCCTGTGATAGGCATAAGAAAGAATCAGTTTCTCGAGGTAGAATGCACTCATGACCTCAACTTGGGATACCGAACGACTTTTGGCTTTGGACTTAGCCCATATTTTGCATCCAGTCACCAATTTGCATCGTCATGCTAAAACTGGAGCTTTAATTTTAACCAAAGGCGAGGGGACAAGGGTTTGGGACAGCACAGGGAAATCTTACTTAGATGGTTTTGCTGGCTTGTGGAACATCAACGTCGGACATGGACGCAGTGTGCTTGCCGAGGCAGCCAAAAACCAGATGAACACCTTGGCTTTTGCGCCAAATTTCTTTGGTTTAGCCACCCCACCCAGTATTGAACTGGCAGCGAAACTGGCGCAAATTGTACCGAGCAGCATCAATCATTTTCAGTTTACCTCGGGTGGTTCGGAAAGCAACGAAACCGCCATTAAAATCGCTCGGTATTTCTGGGCAATTCAAGGGTCTGGCGCAAAAATCAAAATTATCTCGAGACACAACGCCTACCACGGGATTGGTGGTTTAACCACAACGGCTACAGGTATGCCAGCCTACTGGAAAGATTTTGGTCCACCTGCGGCAGGGTTTTTGCATGTCACCAGTCCGAATTTTTATCGCAGCAACCCAAATAATCTGGAGGCTGATGCTTTTATTGCCAGTCTCGAAGCCGAACTTGAAGCGACCATTGCTGTTGAGGGCGCAGAGACGATTGCCGC
>JANNEE010000703.1:0-5870 GCA_031388325.1 Deinococcales bacterium | reverse complement strand
GCGACTAAGCCAAAAATATTACTCTTGATATGCCCTGTTTCATCAATATAAACACGAGCATCCCAAGTCATCGCCAATACTCTAACAAATTTGTAAAACTAAGACAACGCCCGATAAATTTATGCAACGAAATTCTTGAGAACACGCTGCACAGCTTCAATTGTGCCGCGTCCATTCATTCCAGCCATCAGCAGAATCTCGAGTCGTCGCGCCCAGAGTTGCGACAAATTCAAATTAAACTGCTCGAGGGCTAGGTTAAGCGCACCATCCTCGAGCCATGCGATTTCTCGTTCTAATGGCAACCAAGCCGCGTTGCCCCAATCTATTAGCCCCACGTATTGATTATTTTTTGTGATGACATTGCTCTGCCAAGCGTCCCCATGTGCAAAAACCAGATTTGTGGCGATGTGCGGTTGCAAAATTTCATTTGCTACACGTAACTCGGCACGGGAGAGGGAAGAGGCAAAAATAGACTCAAGCAAATGTACTGCCCCATCCCAATACATGGATTCTGGTTTTTGAGCTTCAAAAGGACTGGCATGAAAGCGCTTTAAGTCCAGCAATAACTCGAGCCAGACTGCATTTGGTGAATCGGGCGCAGCGTTCGAGCCGTTCAAACGTTCAAAAATACTGTACTGCTTAGCCCAAGCCAGAGGCTTAGCAGTACGAATTCCAAGTGTTAGCGCATGAAGTGCAATCGCAGCCTCTTTTGTATGGTCAGTGTGTTCGTGCTTGGCAATTCGCACCACATATTTTTTGCCAACAAACACTGCGTTGGCAAGGCTTACAGCCGACTCGAGCGTATCAAAAAACCCGTTTTGTTCGAGTAAATCTTCGGGTTTCATAGTGTTGGCGCAGCCGTACTACCCTCTACCCAGCGCTCTCCAGAACTTGTTATTTCGAGTTTCCAAACGGGCAAACGTTTTTTGGCTTCATCGAGCATCCACGGGACAGCTTCGAGACAGGCGCGACGGTGTGCGCTTGCCGCGCCAATAAAAATTGAAATTTGAGCAGGTAAGACTGTGCCAGTGCGGTGTGCCATGACGATTCTGCTGACTTCAAAAAGTTCTCGAGATTCGACGGCAATGCGTTTCATTTCGGCAAGGCAAAATGCAGGGTAGGCTTCATACTCGAGATGCACAATGATTTCACCTTTGTTTGGGCTTCGGGTGCTGCCAGTAAACATGGCTTGTCCGCCCCATTCGGCTTTGGTTAAATACGAATGCAGTTGCTCGAGATTTAATGGTTCTCCCGTGACCAAAAAAACATCATCGCTCGAGCCACCTGCTAAAGGGGTTTCTGATCCACCCGACACTGGCGGAATAAACGCCAATGTATCACTATCGTTGAGGACTTGCTCTGGGGCTGCGTAGGCATCGTTGACTGCAATCATACTGCCGCGTAGCTCGAGCTTGAACTGAGCCGCAATTAAACTCGAGACGACTTGGACACTCGAGCCATCTGGGGCGGTAAAATCGGTTTCGGACAGACCCGCAGTACGGCGGTGAATGGCAAAAAAGAGAACTTTGACTTTCATGCTTTTAGTTATACTCGAGATGTGAGTGCATTTGTCACTAAAAACCTAAAAATAGACGAATCAGGCTTGATGCTCCGTAAAAACGACTCAAGCCGCCAACTCTGGTTGAATGGCTTTAATGATGTCCTCGAGCTTCGTGCTTTTGCCACCAAACCCGATATTCCAGTGTGCCTATCGGATTTATCTGCTTTGCGCGATTATTACCAAAAAGCGGCTGAAACCCAGAATGCGGAGTTACTCGAGGTAGAAGTGAGAACAGTTTGCGGTGTTAAGGCTATTCGGATTACGATGCGACAAAAAGCCAAACCGACTGGGTATGCTTTTGTCTCGAGTCTGGCATTGCCTTTTCAAAATGGCAGTTTTGTCCTAAAAATCCAAGCCCTCGAGACGTTTACTCGAGATGACTTGAGCGCCAAAAGCGATGCAAGTTATCCTGCACATGGTTTAACAAGGGTGCGGAGTGAATTAACGCGGCTCGAGCAGACTATTCAACTCGAGCCGTGTATTTTGCAAGAAGCAAGTTTTCTTAAAAAACCATTCTGGAAGTTTTGGTGATGTGTACAGTTGATTACTGAAACTTGTTTTTATGAATGCAAAATAAATATTTAAAAACCTATAAATTAAAAACCACATTACAGCGTTCAAATAGTTTTATTTAGCCGAACCCCATTGATTGATAAAGCATTGACAGTCACAATCACCGTGGAGGCACTCATCAAAAGGGCTGCCCACTCTGGACGCAACAAAATCCCCAAAGATGGGTACAGCACCCCAGCCGCAATTGGAATGGCTAAAACATTGTAAATGGCTGCCCAAAATAAATTCTGCACAATTTTTTGCCGCACCACTCGAGCAATCTGAATCCCACTAGCCACACTCGAGGGGTCGCTTTTAACCAACACCACATCAGCCGTTTCCACAGCCACATCCGTACCCGCACCAATCGCAATGCCAACTTCTGCCATTGCCAGCGCAGGAGCATCGTTGACTCCATCGCCAATCATTGCCACTTTGCGCCCCTCGAGTTGTAGGGATTTAACTTTATCGGCTTTGTCTTGCGGTAAAACCTCAGCAATAACTGTGTCTATGCCAAGTTGCTTGGCGACAGCTTCGGCGGTGCGGGTGTTATCACCAGTCAGCATCACGGTTTGAATGCTCAGGGCGTGTAAAGCAGCCACTGCATTTTTGGCAGTCGGACGAATCACATCGGCTACGGCAATCAGCCCCAGTAGAATCCCGTCTCGAGCCACATACATCGCGGTTTTGCCTTCACTCGAGAGGCGTTGGCTGCTTGCCTCGAGCGCTTGGGTAGCAATCTTTTTTTCTTGCATCAAGCGCAGATTGCCAATCAGCACTGTTTTTCCTTGAATGGTTGCACTGATACCAAGCCCAGCAATCGAATCAAATTTTTCTGGGGCGACCCACTCGAGCTTGCGCTGTTTGGCTTCACGAACAATCGCTTCAGCAAGCGGATGCTGTGAAGACTGGTCGGCACTGGCAGCCACCCGCAATAACTCGAGTGGGTCAGTTCCTTGGCTTGGCTCGAGGTCGGTTACGGCGGGTTTACCTTCGGTTAAAGTGCCAGTCTTATCAAAAATAACTGTATTGATGCTGGCGGTTGCCTCGAGTGCCGTGGCATTTTTGAACAGCACCCCTTCTTTGGCGGCTCTTCCCACGCCAACTGTAATGGCGGTTGGAGTTGCCAATGCCAGCGCATCTGGGCAAGCAATCACAATTGCACTAACGGCGGCTGCCAATGCAAAGACCACACCTTGGGTACTAAAGAGCATCCAAGCAGTAAAAGTCAGAATTCCAGCACCTAGCGCCACAAAAACAAGGTACTTACCCGCCGTGTCTGCCAGTTGTTGGGCTGGGGCTTTACTGGCTTGGGCATCTTGAACCATCTGGACAATTTTTGCCAAAGCTGTATCCGCCCCGACCGCCGTTGCCTTAAATTGAAATGCACCCGATTGATTGACCGTTCCGCCTGTCACTTTTGCGCCAGATTCTTTTTGTACAGGGATTGGCTCGCCAGAAATCATACTTTCGTCCACATAACTCGAGCCAGACGTGACTGTACCATCGACCGCCACACGGTCGCCGGGCTTAACGATAATTTCGTCACCAACCACCACTTGCTCGAGCGGTATTTGTTGTTCTTGCCCATTTCGCAGCACTCGAGCCGTGGCTGGGGCAAGTTTGAGTAGGGCTTCAACGGCTCGCCCAGTGGCAAACCTCGAGCGCATCTCGAGCCAATGACCAGCCAAAGAAAAAGTGGTCAGCATCGCGGCGGCTTCAAAAAAGACATCGCCACCCAAAAACACCGTGGCAGCCACAGAATACAAATAAGAAACCAGAATGCCCACGGCAATCAGGGTCATCATCGTTACATCAGCTTTTTTGAGCGAATTCCAAGCACTCGAGGTAAACGGATACGCCCCCCAGAAGACAATTGGTGTGGTTAAAATTAGCCCAAACCATTCCATGCTTAAACCAAACGGTGGATCGAACGTAAAACCAAGACCCATTCCGATAGGCGAAAACAGCACCACTGGAATGGTCAGCACTAAACAAACCCAGAAGCGCCGCAGCATATCGCTAACCATACTTTTATCATGACCAGCGTGTTCGTTGTGGTTGGCTTTTGGTGGCATCGCAGCGTGACTCGAGTGATTGGTAGTTACTTTGGCTGGACTTTCTGGGGCGTGGTTATGCTGCATAAAATCCTTTTAATACGTTGCGTACCAAGTTTCTGAGGTTGTGGTCAGTTCTTGGGGGGCGGCTGCCCATTTTTTCCACCATGGCTGCCCAAACTCACCGACAATTTCGGCAAGACGCTGTACCCGTTCTCGAGCCACATACTCGAGCCAATGCCGCCGCTCCAAGGCAGATTCAATCTTGCCAAACAGCGCGACCTGCTAAAAAACCTGATGCCCCCGCAGTACAGGCAATTCGTACTTGAATTGCAAATTCGTCAAAATCAACCCCAGCCGAAAGCAAAATCCAAGGGGCGCTCGAGGCAGCGTTCTCGAGACTCCAATCTTCTAAAAATTCGGTTATCCGAGCGCCACCCTCAGTGGTGTAGCCACTGGCTTCAATACCGACCAGTAAACCTGTACTGCGCGGTAAATCGGTGCTGGCAATGACTTGGGCTGCTCCGTAAATGGGGTCAAGCAGTACAGCACTCGAGACTGGAGCAAGTGCTACGGTTAAATCGCGCTTATACGCCGTCAGCATTTGGGCGCTGACCAGATTGGGTGTGCTTGGCTGAATCATGCGCTGCATTGAAGCTCGGTGATCCATTGCTGTCATTGCAAAAAAACCTTGGTCAGTGGCAATTTGTTGTAAGCCACGTAATTTACCAACAGTTAGGGTGTGCATGATTTAACGTCCTTGGAAGGTACTTGTTATTAGCCCAGACCGCGCTTAATGACCTCGAATTCCTCGGAAGTGATTTCATTTTTTGCGAACCTCAGACGTGCGGTCTCGAGGGCGGGGTCGTTTTTGATTGTGGCTGGTAAATCTTTACGCTTGGTGTCGTCCGAGAACCAACGCAAAACCATTACGACACCAAAAATAGCCAGCACCACAAAAAATAGCATTCCAAACCCACTCCATCCATCCATTCCGTAGCCGTTTGACATCATAATAGTTCTCCTTTGACATCCAAATTTTAGGTGCTTTAACATTGGGCTGGCTTAGGTAAAACTGAATTTAAGCAGGACTTCATCAAATAGCTAACCTAGAAATCAGGGCAAGTGCGCCAAGTTTGTGAGCGGATAAAACATCGTTTACAGTTGTGGCGCAAGACTCGAGGCTAAGCGAGTTAAAAGTTCTTCGCCATATTCATAACCTGGTCGCAAGTAAATCATGGCTAAAGTTTTCCAATCTTGGATAGCCGCAACTTCTGTGTTGTCCTCGAGTTTCAAGTGTGGATATGCACCGTACTCGATGTAGCCATTAAATTCTTTTGCCACAGCTTCGAGCAATATAAGTTTGGTATCATCCCAAATAATCGTGTAAGGCAGTGCAAAACAGGGTTTGCCACACGAGCCACCTAAGCCAATCACGGCTAAACCTGCATAATTTGGATAGTCTTTACGATTCTTGATGCGCTCGAGAAAAGCAGCGCGGTCCCTGAGTTGTTTTTTGTCGGCGATTTTTTGTGACATCACCCACGCACCAATTGGAATTTTTGCCATATGAACTCCTACGTTGCCAAGACCAGCTTGGCTTGAACAGATACCTCGGATTTGATTGGGGCTTTGAAGCGGCGCAGTCTCAGGGCATTACCCAGTACAAAAACACTCGAGAAGCCCATTGCCGCACCCGC
>JANNEE010000590.1:0-6662 GCA_031388325.1 Deinococcales bacterium | reverse complement strand
CGCTTCTGGTGCGCCTGTGGTTGTGTCGGTAATCGGGGCTTGGGTGCTGATTTGTTTGGTGTTAAAATTCCAAGTTGAAGGCACATTTGGTGGTAACTTAAAGTCTTGATTGCCTAGGGCAGCATTGATAGCCGTGCTAGGGTTAAAGAAGACTCTCGAGACTGTCCAACCCGCCCCACCATGACAAGCTGTGCAATTACCTGCATTGATTCGGTTGGTTGGCGCTCCAAATAATTGTGCGCCACGCGCTACACTTTCAGGGTCAAGGTCGCGCAAAGCCCTCGCTGGACGCACGGTTTTAGTAAAGGCTTCGATTTCATCCCAGTCTTTGGTGCAGTTGCCTTTGGTTGTATCCTGAGATTCACGCACTGGTTTATCTAAATTCCCACCCAGTTCGGTACGGGTTTCTTCGTTCAGGTCGCCACAACCGCCCGATGTAACAGCGCCGAAGCCACCCGCGACATCTCGGGTGTTGCGTTCAAAATCATGGACTTCTTCAAAAATACCAGTCCAGTTAAAGACCCGTTGTTTTTGCTCGCCAGCCCCATGACTAAAACTGCCATCCATAGAAGTGGTTTGCCGTGGTCCTGCCGCAAAAATCCAAGTGATATTATCCGATAAACCGTCCGGGTGACACGAACCGCAACTGTTCCAAGATTCTTTGCTCCAACGTCCACGACCCGTAAAGTAAAAACGAGCGCCTTTATTGACTGCTAGTTCTTCGCCTCTTGGGGCAGCCGTTGACTCGAGCGTGGCATTGACACTTTGGGTAGCTAAATCCACCACCCCAAGATTATGACTAATCCAACAATTGACATAGGCTCTGGGTCCGTCATGGGCAATTACAATGCCCGTCGGAGTCTGACAGGCTTTATTGCCCGTTGGTACTTTTGCTAAGTCAATTTGCTTGTTAAACGTGCTGCCCAGTGCCATCCCCGTTGGCTCGAGAACAATGCGCTGTACCACATCCGCACCCCTCGAAAGCACATAGCCAATGTTCGATTCGCCAACAAAACCAAGGTCTACAATATCAGCCAGAAAATGCCGAGCTTGTCCTGCGGGAATCGCATCGGCGACTTTTCTGGCGAGGTTAGTTGTGCCATTTACGCCTTTGTCCTCGAGTTTGCTGCTGAGGTTTGCCACATACAAGACTGGGTACACATTGCCATTAAACCGCGCTGGCGCAGTCGGTGAAGCGCTGATGCTCGGCATGTACACCTTGCCGTTTTGAATGGTCGCGCCCCATAACTGATTGGGACTGGTTTTAACCGTACCCTTATTTGTACCATCTGGAATAAAACCACTGTCTAATGCCTCGAGTCCAATGCCGAGTTCTTGGCGCAGTGTCCCGACATTAAAAAGCCGCACATTCCCTAAGCGGCTGGTGTCTGTACCTTCCGCATCTGGCACGGGTTTGCCGTAAAACTCTGGAATCACCACGGTTTCGTCGTTATCATCAGCATTGCCATTATTGGTGACAGCTAAACCACGCGGATTCTTAATTGCCCAAGTGCCAATTCGGGTCATACTTTTGGTATCCCAAACCGAAACTCGAGACTGGGCAAATTCGGCTACAAATAACTTTGCACCCGTCGGCGACAATGCTACACCCGTTGGTTCAGAACCGACTTGTACCGTCCCAGAAACCACAAATGCACCAGTTTTTAGACCCGAAACTCGAGTCACGGTAGCATCAGCGCGGTTTGCCACAAAGAACGTATTGTCGTCTGGTGCAATCACTACACTTGAGGGTTCATCACCTGTTTTTAGTGTCGTAATTTTACGATTTGTGTCCATATCAAACACCGAAACCGAATCATTTTCTGGATTGACCATCACCACTCGAGCATCATCGGTGGTAATTGCCAATGTCGCAGACTTACTCGAGCGTGGCAAGATTTTTGGATTATCCTGAGCCAAAGAATTAAGTTGTGTTGCCGCGACACCAACCAAACCAAGTGCGAGCAAACCTGTCAGCACTCGAGCAGCCGTGAATTTCATAAAACTCCTTAAGGGCATAGAGGAAAGATAAAAGAGAAATAAAGACCTTCCTCCTTCCTCTTTTATCTTTTCTCTATTACTTAATATCTCCGCAAATAATGCCGCCGCCAATTCCGCCCTCTGCGCCAACATCTCGTTGGTGATATTGGACATATTGACTACCTGTTAATTTGGCGGTGTCCACAGTTGTCTCGGCAGTGGCGTTGCCATTGGCATCGGCAGCAAGGCGCAACAACACCAAAGCCACAGGACCTTGGGCAGCACACGCACCGTTATGGATATGTCCAATATGGTTGGTGCTTTTGGTCAGACCTGTCACCGAAACGATAATTCTGGTTTTCCCATCGGTTTGGGCAACCAGCGTTGCCTCACCTTTGGCGGTGCTGGCAGAGCCATCAGCAAAAGTGTTCAGGCTCGAGAGCGCAACTTTTTTGCCATCCACAGCAGCAGGCGCGCAAGCTGCAAAACCAAGGGAGAGTGCCGCGATAACGAACTTCTCGAGTAACTTCATAATGACCTCCAAAAGAGAGAGAGGGTTAAAGGGTCAAAAGGTTAAAGTTCTTTTGCCTTTTGACCTTCGCCATTCGCCTTTACGGTTTGTACTGTTCTAACCCGCCAGCTTTTTCAAAAGCTGTGTTCAAGGCAGTTGCCACAACCAATGGAGCGCTGTCTTTGTTGCCCGGTAATGTCCCCGCAAAGACCTCGAGCATGTCTAAGTAACCATCGCCATCAGAATCTTTTTTCTCGGACAGGGTATCAAATAGGGCTTTGCTGATGTCACCCGATAAATTATTTTGAACCCGTTGTCCAAAGGAATTCCACGGCGCACCACCGTCGGCGCTGACATGACAATAGGTACAGCCAATACGGTTGTTGGTCAGCTTAAATTGCTTCACCACCTGTTCACGATAACTTCCAAAAGCACTGACCGAACCGAGTTGCGAGAGTCCAAAACCACCTAATACCAATAAAACTAGAATAAACCGAATTTTGCCCATACTGCCCCCTAAATTGAAATTTCTACTACAGTCTAGTACAAAAACGTCTCAATTGCGTCTCAATCCGACTTAGGATAGCCAAGCCTGAAATTTCGAGAAACCCCTGAGCAAATCGCCATTTTTCCAAGACATGAACAGATGGTACAAGGTAAGGCGTAAATTGGGCGTAAACTCAAACTTGACGGTTGCCTTATTGTAATAAATAAGCTCGAGCCGCACCAACCAAGTACAGCGAACCAGCAATTAAGACCTTGGCTCGAGACTCTACTGCCTCGAGTGCTGCCTCGAGACTGGGGTGTGCTGTGCCGCCATAGCTTCGGGCTAACTCGAGTGGGTCAACCCCTTGCGGACTGACCGAGACAAAATGCAGTTCGGTGGCTAAACCAAGCAGAGGCTCGAGAATTTCCGGGACACGCTTGCGGCTCATGGCGGCAAAAACCAAGGCAAATTGTTGACCAGCTAAACTCGAGGCAAGCGCCTGAGCGCCGGCTGGATTGTGCGCTCCATCAAGGGTAAATTGACAATCATTGATAGTTATCGTCTCGAGTCGTCCAGCCCAAGTTGCTGCCAAAGCTGCTTCAACAGTGTTTTCCGAGTAACCAAGTAAGCGCAGGGTTGCCACCGCCAAAGCCGCATTCTCGAGTTGGTGTGTGCCTTGTAGGAGTGGGGCATGAGGCAATGAAAATAGGGGGTTATTTTTCTCGAGAACATATAAAGGCGCATTTTTTTCCTTAGCAACGGCACGAATCACGTCAAGCGCTTTACCTCGAGCGGCGGTCAGCACTGGAATACATGAGCGAACCCCTCCTGCTTTTTCCCAAGCGATATTCTCAAGAACAGTTGGGTAATCACCAATCCCAATCGTGGCTTCGTGGTCAAGGTCTATGTTGGTGATGATGGTGGCTTGGACATGCTCAATACTCGAGGTGGCATCATGCCGAGCGCCCACGCCAGCTTCAATCACTGCCAAGTCCACAGTTTGGTCATAAAAATACTCAAGGGCTAGAACAAAAGTTAAATCAAAAAAAGCTGCATCGGTGGTGTGAATTTGCGCCCACTCTATAAACTCGAGAATGGCTTCTTTGGGAATCCGTTGCCCATTTACTTCAATTCGTTCACGGTAATCTTCGAGGTGCGGCGAGGTAAAGCGCCCGACCCGTAAACCACTGGCTTGCAAACCAGCCGCTAACATCGCGCAAGTGCTGCCTTTGCCATTTGTACCAATTACATGAATCGTCTTAAATGTCTTTTGCGGATGCCCGCGTTGCTCGAGTAAAACGCTGGTGCGAATCCCAGAACGCACATCACCGGCTCGAGTCCGAGCAAATAACCATTCTAAAGCAGTTTCATAAGTCATCGGCTCAAGTTGTTCGTGGTTTGTCATCTCGAGACGCGGAACTCTACCGCCCCAAGCGTTAAACTCATGCCTTCGGTCAGTTGGGCAGTTTCATTTTCGGACAACTGCCGTCCGTTCACAAAAGTGCCATTGGTGCTGCCTAAGTCGGTGATGCTTAGACTTTCAGCGCGAGCCTCAAGCCGAGCATGTTGCCCACTAATGCTGGCTTCTGGGATGACAATTTGATTCTCTTCGTTGCGTCCAAGCGTGACCGTACCAAAAGGTAACTCGAGGGTTTCTGCCCCGCGTAACTTCCAATACTCGAGGGCTTTTGGAATGGGGATAACTCGAGCTTCTGGAATCGTAGGTGTTACTCGAGGCTCTGGAATTGGAGCAACCACTGGAATTTCTGGCATTGGACTGACTCGAGTCTCTGGAATTTCTTCTTCTGCCCTTGGCGCACTCCCACCGTCTTTGGTTTCAAACAAGAATTCTGTCGCACCAAATTTAATCGTGTCACCATTGACCAAAGCGGCACTCGAGAGACTGTTGCCATTGACCAGCACAGCCTCACCGTTGTACATCCAACGCCCAGCGTTAAAGTTAAATGTGCCAAGTTTGAGTGCCAAGTTTTTCTCGCGGTACAAGCCAATGTCGTTGCCATCGGAGCGCCCGACCGTGACCACAGGTTTACCCAAAATGTACTGCTTACCTTCATAAGCCCCAGTGGTAATTCCAGTCAGCCAAGCGGTTTTTAAGGCTTGTTGCACAAGTTGCAACATTAGCCCAACCGCAAAGCCAAGGGCGGCAAAACCAAGTAAACGCCCGAGTAATTCTAGCGTCCCACTCGAGAATGCCCCACCCAACAGACTAAAAACCAGTCCACCAACCACACCACCAACTGTGCCACCAATCGCGCCGCGCACTGCTTTGGCAGGGGAACGGTCTGCCAAGCCAAGCACCCCACCCGCAATCGTGCCAACCACTGCCCAGCCAATCACCCGAGCGCCATCGCCAAAGATAGCAAAAAGCACTTGCCCCAAAAGCGCTCCGCCAACCCCAAGCAGCGCACTGGCTGGAATCACCCAGAGGAGGTCGCGCCACCAACGTCCGCGTAAACCAAGGGTGTTCTCGGCAATTAAGAGCGCTCCACCAAGAAAAAGCGTCACCAAAGCCCCCAGAATTAGCGCATCGGCAAAGTTGCGATTTCCTCCTGCGCCACTCGAGAAAAGATTGCGGATTTTGGCATCGGCTTTACTAAAAGCTGCCGCAAAATTACCAGAACTGGTCGGAAAAACCAGACTTGGGTCGCCCGTCAGGGTTTGCAAAAAACCAATGTCGGCATCCACTGTGCCAACCGCCACAATGCGGTAGCCAGAGGCGCGTAAACTATTGGCGGTTCTTAGGGTGCGTGGCTTAGCGACTTCGGCAGATTCGATATTAGAACCCGGTTGACCATCGGTGAACAGTAAAATTACACGGCTTGTGCCGAGTTCGGCTGCCCCTAAAGACTGGGCGGCGGTCTCTAAACCAGATGCCATTTCGGTTGCACCATTGGCTACAAATTGACCTATCGTATTTAAGTGCCGATTTGTGTCTTTAGAAAATAAGGAAACTGTACTTGCATCACTCGAGAAACGGTTAATACTCATGCCTTCTAATAGCGTGTTGGTCTCGAGATTCTGCCCAGCCACATAATCAGCAGCAGCCCGTTTGACTTCCTCGAGCTTGCCTTCTTGCTCCATGCTGCCACTGGTGTCTATCAGCAGTGCCACGGCGACTTTATTGTTTTCAATGGCGTTATTGGCGCTGGCAGGAAAAAGGACTTCAAATAAAATTGCACCAATCACACAGGCAATCGCACCAATAATTCCGTAAGTTAGGCTCGAGGCTTTCATGTCTATACTTTACGCGACTTGTGACCCTCGAGTTTCGAGATGGGCTTGATGCTGTTGTTGTTGATAAGATTTGCTCACTCGAGCTTAAAACTTGTTTTGGATGTACACTAAAAGCATGAAAAAATTGCTTGGCTTAAGTTTGGTCTTGGGTTCTTTGTTGGTGGCTTGTCCAACACCGCCGTATGTACCGACCCTGACCAACGAAGCCAATACACCTTTTTACGATGCAATCAACACAAAACGCCAAAGTGCTTCGGGTGGCACACCGATTAACTGTGCGGCATCGGGTTCGCAATTCCCAGCCAAGAATTTTACGACACCATCACCGAATTTGGTCTTGGATACGCAATTGCAAAAAGCCGCTCATAATCACGCTGATTTTATGGCAAAAAATCATAAAACTGGAATGCCTTTGGACCCTCACAATGG
>JANNEE010000520.1:0-3917 GCA_031388325.1 Deinococcales bacterium | reverse complement strand
ATTAGGCAGGGCGTTTCAGATTGCCCAGCCTTTTCCAGAGATGACGGTTCTCGAGAATGTGGCGGTCGGTGCATTATTTGCCGCCGATTTACCGATGAAAAAAGCCCTGGCTCGAGCCGAAGAAGTGCTTGAATTAACAGGTTTAAGTGCCAAACGCGATGTGGCTGCCCATAATTTGAGTTTACTCGAGGATAAACGCCTTGAAATGGCTCGAGGGCTGGCGACCAACCCCAAGGTCTTACTGCTTGATGAGGTCATGGCGGGCTTGCGTCCATCGGAGGCGCAAGAAGCCGTCGAGGTGATTAAAGTGATTCGTAGCCAAGGTATTGCGGTGCTGTTTATTGAGCATTTAATGCACGTGGTTAAAGTTTTAGCTGACCGCGTGATTGTCATGGATCATGGTGAGGTGCTGGCGTTTGGGACATACAGTGAAGTCACCAAAAACGCGGCGGTTATCGAAGCCTATTTGGGTTCTGAGGTAAACGCATGAGTCTAGTGCTGCGCCTAAGCAATTTGCAAGCCGCTTATGGCAAAGTCCAAGTGCTGTGGGGTATAGACTTACAGGTCGAAGATGGCGAATTTGTAACCGTGGTCGGCAGCAATGGGGCTGGCAAAACCACCATGCTTCGCACCATCTCGAGCCTCATCCAAGCCACGGGCGGCACAGTCGAACTCTTTGGGCAGAACATCACCAATGCTCCAAGCAGCCAAATTGTACGGGCTGGACTGGCGCACGTTCCTGAAGGACGGCAGTTATTCCCGTTGATGAGCGTGGCTGATAACTTAGAGCTTGGGGCATCGGCAAAATCAAGTGCTTGGGCAGCTCGAGAAAGCACCAGACGCGAAATGTACGCCTTATTCCCACGCCTAGAAGAGAGAAAACCCCAATTGGCTGGAACATTATCTGGCGGAGAGCAACAAATGCTGGCGGTGGCACGGGCTTTGATGGCACTGCCTCGAGTGATGCTGGTGGATGAACCTTCGCTTGGGTTATCGCCCAAACTGACCCAGATTGTTTTTGCTGCCCTTGAAGCCGTTTCAAAACGTGGTGTGGCGGTGCTGCTGGTCGAACAAAATGTCCGTCAAAGTCTGCGTTTAGCCAATCGTGCTTATGTTCTCGAGAACGGCAAGGTCACGCTTGAAGGGACTGGTGCAGCTTTACTCGAGGATGAACGGGTCAAAAAAGCGTACTTGGCACTGTAGATTACTTGCGCTTAAAGAGCTTATCCATGATGCCCTGTTTGGCGGGCGCGGCTGGTTTTCCGGACATACCACCGGGTTTGGCTTCTGGCTTTGGAGCGCGACCTAAAACCATTTTTGGTTCGGCTGGCACTTGGGGGACAACTTCCCCGACACTGCTTTCTCTGGTTTGGGTACTATTTTCGGTCTCTATTGGTGCATTGCCACTGAGTAAGTCAGTCAGCACCACCCAAAAATCGTGCATGGTCGGACGAAAACCAATTTCTTTGGACAAACCACGGTCTATCAGTCTGGCAAGAACTCGAGGTGTGGAAGGACTGACATTTTTAAGTGGCAGTGGAATTTTGGTCATGTGGGCAATTTGTAATTCTTCTACCGTGTTGCCAGTAATTGGACGCTGTTTAGAAAGCAATTCATAGGACATCACCGAAAAACTATAGACATCGGACTTGGGTGTGCCATGTTCACCACGAAAGACCTCGGGTGCCATATAAAACGGGCTGCCAGCAGGAGGCGTTGGGTTTTTATCACTCGAGGCAGCCCCAAAATCGGCTAGAAAACCCCGTCCGTTAGAGGTGTAAATATTGCTGGGTTTAACATCTTGATGAATCACTTTTTTGCTGTGGCAATACTCTAATGCACTCGAGATATCTAAGAGAATGGCTAAAATACCTTCTAAGGTCAGGTTGCGTGGGTTAAGTTCGCCTTCTGGGAAATACTGCACTGCTAAATGGGCATGACCACCTGACGGCACACCGGTAAAGTAACGCACCACATTGGGATGGTCTAGGGTTTTAAGCATCACCACTTCGTTATAAAAAACCTTGCCTAAAATCGGGTCATTGCGAATCTCGGGTCTGGGGACCTTTAGGGCAATTTCACGCCCATCTTTATCGTCAGCTAAATAGACAATGCTTGTTTGCCCTGTGCCGAGCAACAAACGAGTACGAAATCCGGGGATGGTGCTGCTAGGTTGAGTCACGCCCACATTCTAAACCAAATTCTGGTTTTTTGTTGTCTAGAACCCACACCGATTGTTGTCCAAGGTTTCACACCAGATTTATAAGGCAATAACCTCACCATTCAACATCTCAAGCTCGAGCAACCCTGCGTGTTTTTCAAAATGCAGCACCCCAGCCGAATCACCGACAAATCGCCCTGAAGTCGGCGGAACATCGTTATAATCACGCCCAATCGCAACCATGGTATAGCCCAAATTTGGCGCTATGGCATTGGTTGGGTCAAAGCCAACAGCCCGACCATCTTCAAGTAGCACTTCTGCCCACGCATGAGAACCACCCTCACCAAGCATATGCCCAGAAACATAACGAGCCGCTATTCCCTCGGCGCGGCACAGGGCAATAAACAGATGGCTGTAATCTTGGCAAAGTCCAGCCCCGATTTCAAAGGCTTGGGCGGCTGTGGTTTGTACATTGGTGAGACCACTTTTGTACTGCATATAATGACTAACCCAATCCGAGGCTCGCATGGCAAAATCGAGTTCTGAAACAGATTGCCTGTGCAGTTTTTTTGCAACTTCAAGAATTTGGGTGTTGCTTTGGGTCAGGCTCGAGGCGGCTTTGAATTTTTGCAATTGACTTGGCGAAACCAGTACAGTCTGATTGGCTGTGTTTTCGACGCAAAACATTACTTCAAAACTGGTCCAATGACTGATGTGTGCCACCTCGAGATGCAGCATGGTATTCTCAAAATCGTCAATCGTTTGTTTGGTGCAAAGCAAAATCGGTTCAACCCCCAACTTAAAATCAAGTAAACGCTGTCCTCCGTAATTTCTGGGCTTAACCAAAAGATGTTGCGATAAATCTATAACTGTACTTGGGTAGACATACTGAAATTGCTGATAGGCAAAAAACAGACTGCGTTTAACCTTGGACCAATCTATGCCCGAAAATTCCAAAAAAGGCACTTGTTGGGCAATTAATTGATCTAAACTGTCCCGACTGACTTTACGGGTGTCACCAGTTTGGGCTGTAAAAAATGCCAAAGGTAAGGTGTAAAGAGGCGGAGTCTCGAGCATTGCTGTTAGCCTAACAAAAGCAGAGCAAGGAAAAAAAGGACTCGAGTTAAGACTGATTAAAAAAAGTCATTAAGCAGGGCATTGGCAGCCAGTTTCCCCGAAAGCATCACCAAGGGCAACCCGCCACCGGGATGAGCGCTGCCTGTCGCAAGGTACAAACCTTTGACCGTCTGGCTGCGGTTCTGAGGGCGTAAGAAAGCACTCGAGATGGTGTTGCTGCTGCTGCCATAAATTCCACCACGATGGGTTAAATACTTATTTTCTAAGTCGGTAGGGGAGATGATGTGCTGGACTTCTAGGCGCTGACGAATATCAAAGCCTCGAGCCGCCAACAACTCTAAAATCCGAGCCGCGTATTTAGGGGCTTCTAAAGCCCAGTCCACTTTACCAGTCGGTGGTGCATTGACCAAAATAAACCAGTTTTCGCAGTCTTTTGGGGCTTGACTCGAGTCGGTTTTACTCGAGACGCAGACATAAATCGTCGGTTCGGAGGCGGGTTGTAGTCGACTAAAAATCTGCTCAAATTCTTTTTTGTAATCGCTCGAAAAGAAAATATTATGGTGCTCTAACCCAACCGTCTGACCCTTTACGCCCAGCAGCATCACAAAACCAGAAAGGCTCGGCTCGAGTTTGGTTTTTTGCGGGTCTAGGGTTTTCTCAAGTAATTCTTGGTAAAGAT
>JANNEE010000503.1:0-1771 GCA_031388325.1 Deinococcales bacterium | reverse complement strand
AGCGAAACAATATAGGTATTACCGGTTTGCACTTCGTAGCACACAATCCCAAATTGGTTGTGGGCAAAAATAAGGTTGCCATCGAGTGGGTCAAACATCAACGCACCACGATTCATTGGACCATGTGCCGCCAACATAAATTTTGCGATTGGCATTGTCGAGCATCCCACCCCAGAAACGCACTGTACCGGGTGTGGTTGGCACACCATACGCCAGTTCAGCTAAGCTGCCAGCCCCAGTACCAATTCGCATACCAGTCGCCGCTAAGTCGTTAATGCTTTGTTGCGAAACGCCATCATAACCACAACGCTTATCCCATTCTGCGCCAGTGCGTTTTTCGAGCGAACGGCACTCAAAAGGGAATTTTGTAGCCCCACCAAACAAATTTGGGTCTTCGGTTGTACCACCACAAGCTGTGGCAAAAGCAGCGAGGGCAAAAGCAGCAATTAATTTTTTCATAGATTTCTCCTACCTCGAGACGGCGGTAAAGCGCCGTACCCTCGAGACAGGCAAAGTCTAAAAAAGCCTCGCAACAAAATCGCAACAACTTAAAAATATAGTCAGAAACAGCATTTTTATACCTAAGTCTCGAGTCTTGGTTTATTGAAGCCCGAGTTTGTTGCGTTTTGTGTTTGGATATAAAAAAATCACCCCAAAATCTGAGGTGACTGCAAATATATACTTACTTAGCGGCTTGGTAATTCTTTTCTGCCATTTCCCAATTGACCACATTCCACCAAGACTCGAGGTACTTCGGACGCAAGTTCTGGTATTTCAGGTAATAGGCATGTTCCCAAACATCCACAGCCAAAACTGGTTTTGCACCTAACTCGAGTGGGGTATCTTGATTGGCGGTTGAAAGCACTTCCAATGCCCCGTTTTTAACCACAAGCCAAGCCCAACCTGAACCAAAACGGGTTGCTCCTGCGGTATTAATTTTTTCTTTCAGGGTGTCTAAACCACCCATTGCCGTAATTGCCTCGGACAGCCCACCAACGGGGGTACTCGAGCCGCCGGGGGTCATCAGTGTCCAGAAGAACGCATGATTGTAGTGTCCGCCGCCGTTGTTGCGAACTGCACCACGAATGGCTTCCGGTACTTGGCTCAGGTCGTGCAGCATCGTCTCGAGTGGCATGTCAAATTCTGGGTGTTTTTCGAGGGCGACGTTTAAGTTATTGACATAGGCTTGGTGATGCTTGCCATGATGAATCTGCATCGTGGCAGTGTCAATATGAGGCTCTAGGGCATCATGGGCGTAGGTCAGGGCTGGTAATTCGTATTTCATGATTTTCTCCTTAGGTGTCGCATTGGCGACTGAGTATTAGTGTACCGAATCTCGATGAGCGAGTCTGCAAGCTCTCTTACCGATGAGAAAGCAAGCTCTCATACCGAGCAGTCTGCCAGTTTCCTTACGTTATACTTCTGTACATGGTAATTATTTCCACAGCAAACACTTGGATTCTCGAGACGACCCGAACTGCTTATGCTTTTGGTCTGAACAGTCAAGGCTTACTGATTCATTTGTATTGGGGTGTTAAACTGCCTCGAACCGAAGATTATCCTGCCCCAAGCGAATCTGACGGTTGGGCAGCCTTTAGCGGTGCGGCGGATGTACTGCCCGAGGAATTTCCAGCTTACGGCGGCAATAAGTACATCGAACCGTGCTTAAAAGTCAGTTTTGCCGATGGTGTCCGCGATGCGGTATTGGTTTTTGCCTCGAGCCAAATTGAAGATAATGAATTGCAAATTGTGCTAAAAGACGCAGACTATC
>JANNEE010000483.1:0-1872 GCA_031388325.1 Deinococcales bacterium | reverse complement strand
GTCTTTATTACCCCGATTTTGTTGTGCCAGCCCAAACCCTCGAGTACCGCCCAAATTTTTCAATTCGTGGTTTGATGGGCTTAGAGGTACAACTTACTCAATTCGGTAGGTCGCATTGACAATTGCACGGACATCTTTTTCTAAGCTGGTGGTGTCAAAATTCCCGACATCAGAAATACTTGGGTCGTTTTTGGCGTTAATCTGAAAGACCCCAAGTCGCCCTTCTTCAATCATCGTGATTCGTCTGCCGACGGGTTGGGCAATTAACTGCGCCCGCTTAAAAGCATCTTCAGAGGCTGCCTTGACCAGTTCTAAACGCAACTCGGCAAGTTTGGTGTAAATCAGGCTGAGGTTCGAGTTACTGATTAAAATATTTTGGTCAAACAGCGCATCAACCGCATTGCTGGCTTTGGTGACCAGATCAACTTTGCTGCTTTCGACCGTAAAGTACCTCGAGACAGTGTAATAGGTTCTCGAGACGGTTTTGTAACGCAAGGCGATTTTATCTTTGACAATCGTTTTGCAGTCTTTATCGGTGGTGGTGCAGTCTATTTCTTTGGTTTGAATTTCTGAACTTACTTGCGAAGCCCAAACTTTAATTTCGCTGGCATCAATCCCCTGCTTTTTAAGATAGGCTTCAACGGCTTCTGGCACGGGCTTGAGTTTGAGGTATAAGGATTTATATTCGTCGTACTGAGAATACGCCACGCTAAACGACCAAACTGCTAAATCAGACCGAATGGTCTTAACTGCGCTTCCCGTGACCGTGGTGGTGTAGGTTTTGGCACGAAAAGTTTGTATTCCACCAATCCCAATGAACGCCAAAATCACCAAGGTAATACCTGTAACAACCACACTCCAAAAAAATTGCGGAAAGGTTTTAGTCATGGTAAAAGGCTATCGCCACTCGATGAGTTTTGCTCTCATCATCTCAAGAAATGCCAAAAATGTATAACATGAGTGACTGGCGATGGTTTCTAGGCGTAAAACATAGGTGCGACAGGTTTGATAATTTGTCCCGGTTGCTGTTCAAAAGTCACAGAATTGTGCATGTACTCGTCTTTCCAGCCAATCTGCTCGAGGGCTTTTAGCCAACCACTGTATGATTCGTTGTCTTTGACAAGGTAAGCAGCTTTGCCGATGCTTGCGTCGCCCCTTGCAATCACTTGTTCGACCCATGCCCATTTTGCCGATACATTTCGTAACTCGAGGTCGCGGCGCAGTTCTTTTTGAATTCGCTTAAAGCGTTTTTCAATCACATCCACCCCAGCAAACGGGTCGGCGTGGTGCGGGGTGTGGCGCTTTGGTACAAAAGGCGAAATCCCCATTGCCACTTTGGTGATGCTCGAGAGTTTTTTACTGAATTCAATTAGCTCGGTGATGTCGTCGTCGTTCTCGGGTGGTAAGCCAATCATCATATAAACCTTGAGGCTCGAGAAGCCCAGTTTTTTAGATAAATGTGCGGTGCGTAATAAATCGGCTTCCGAAATACCTTTTTTCATCCAGTCACGTAAGCGCTGGCTTGGCGCATCCGATGCCACGGTGAAACTGCGTAAGCCACCGTCGCGCAAAATTTGCGCCAGTTCTTCGTCTACGGTATCTGCTCTGATACTCGAGACTCCAAGTTTTACGCCGCGTTCGGTTAGGGTGCGCCCGACATATTTGGTGTGCTTAAAGTCAGACAGCGCTGCGCCAACCAAACCCACTTTTTTGACCCAATCTGGAATGCACGCCAGCAGGTCATTGGCTTCGTTGTTGCGGTTTGGTCCGTACATCGTGCGGGCAAGGCAAAACGTACACGGACGAGGGCAACCGCGTTGGGCTTCGACCAAGTACATGTTGCTCAGTTCCGAGTGTGGTGTGACAATTTGG
>JANNEE010000476.1:0-1715 GCA_031388325.1 Deinococcales bacterium | reverse complement strand
TAATCCCAACGATGCAATTAACGCTGGAATCGGCATGGTGCATCAGCATTTTATGTTGGTAGAGCCGCTTTCTGTGACCGAGAATATTATTCTTGGTCTTGAGCCGGGGTCTAAGTTTAGTGTGGATTTTGTGGCGGCTCGATCAAGGGTGGATAAACTGATTAAACAATTTAATTTTGAACTCTCGCCCGACGATTTAATCGAAGAGTTGCCTGTGGGTTTACAACAAAAAGTCGAGATTCTCAAAATGCTCTACCGTGAAAGCAGTATTTTGGTGCTGGACGAACCTACGGCGGTACTGACTCCACTCGAGACCGAGGAGCTTTTTAAGTTCTTGCAGCAGTACGCCCACGATGGCAATGCAGTGATTTTTATTTCCCATAAGTTGCGTGAAGTGATCGAAGTCTCTGACCGAATTTCGGTGATGCGAAATGGCAAAATGATTGGCACAGTCCCCACCCCGGGTATTACCCCGCCACAAATTGCCAACATGATGGTTGGGCGTGAAGTGGTGCTGCAAGTCAAAAAAGCCGAGGCTAAACCTACCGAGGCTGCCCTCGAGCTAAAAGGTGTGACGGTTGGACACAAAGGCGAAATCCCGAAAGTCAATAATGTCTCGTTTACGGTTCATGCAGGCGAAATTGTCGGTATCGCTGGAGTTGAAGGCAATGGTCAATCGCAATTGGTTGAAGCCATCACGGGTTTAGGGCATTACGCTGGGCAAATTATCTACAATGGTAAAGCCGTCAAAGCCGAGGCTCGAGCGGTGCGAATGGCGGGTGTTTCGCACATCCCAGAAGACCGTAACGAACGTGGTTTAGTGGTCGAGTACAGCACCCAAGAAAACCTGATTTTAGGCGATCATTTTACCGATGAATTCTGCGGGGCGCTTGGGCTGCTAAAATTTGATGCGATAGAAAAAAATGCTCGAGCGTTAATCGAAGAATTCGATGTTCGTCCGCGAAGTATCGAAAATCCAGCCAAAAGCTACAGTGGTGGCAATGCTCAAAAAATTATTGTGGCACGCGAAATGACCAGAGACCCAAAAATACTCGTGGCTTCCCAACCGACCCGTGGTGTGGACATCGGTGCAATTGAATTTATTCACACCAGTATTGTGCAAGCTCGGGATAAAGGCTTAGGGGTGTTATTGGTCAGCGCCGACCTTGGCGAAGTGATGAGTTTATCAGACCGAATTTTGGTGATGTACGAAGGTGAAATTGTTGGTGAGATGCTGCAAAAAGAAGCCACCGAAGAAAAACTGGGTTTGCTGATGGCAGGTGTCCATGACAACCCTGCCTCGAGCCATGCAGCCCATGCGTGAACTTATCTTGTATTCAAAACCAAATTGTGGGCTGTGTGATAAAGCCAAAGCCTTGTTAAAAACAGCCAAGCTCGAGTACACCGAAATTAACATTTTTGAGAACCCCGAAGGCATGGCGCTGTATGCGTTTGAAATCCCCGTGCTGCTCGGCTCGAATGGACAAGAACTGATTAAAGGTGAATTTACGGAAAGTAAAGTAGCCGCGATTTTAATGCGGTCTTGAACAAGAACCAAAGAGAAAGAGAAAAACGGTATTGGGTTTTCCTCTTTCTCCTTCCTCTGCTCTTATGTTACGCTTCTGCTATGGCATTGACTGTTATTAACCACCCGTTGGTTCAACATAAACTCGCACTGGTACGCGATGAACGTACTGGCAGTAAGGATTTTCGGG
>JANNEE010000459.1:0-10905 GCA_031388325.1 Deinococcales bacterium | reverse complement strand
TCCGAAACCAGCACCACGCTCGAGCCTCGCTTTGCACCAAACTGAGCTTCTACTTGGTACAAACCAGCCGGCAAACGCCCAAGCGTAACTTCAGTATCGCCTTCTCCAAGGATTTTGCTGACTCGAGACACCTCGGTACGTTTTGCACTATTTGGAATGGTCGGGGACTGCCACGAGACCAACCAACCGTTTCGCAAAATCTCGAGCGGATTAGAAAAACGCGAAATGATAAAATTGATTTGCACCGAGGTCTTTGCCCCGTGATAAATGTCTAAAGTCACAATTTGGTCTGGCGAAAACGTCCCCCTTGAACTGAGTGAGAGTTCATTATCCTGAGCCGAAACAAAAGCCCAACCTAAAAGCAGCACCGCCAGCCACCAGAAACGAATTCGAGTCATAAAATATAGTCTACGCGGTCAGATGAAAAATGTTCTTATCCAACTCGAGCCAGTATAAATTTTAAGTACCTTCCCTCAAAAAAAGTAACTGGATGATCCATGGCTTGTCCGTTTTCTTGGACAATCTGCAATTGGCGCTTGCAATCGCTGGCGGATTCGAGAATAATTTCCTTAAACACCTCGGGCGAAATTTGACTGGTACAACTGGCAGTCGCCAGTAAACCTCCTGCTCGAGTGCATTTGATGGCTAGGGCATTGAGTTTTTTATAGGCTCTGGCGGCGGCATAACGGTTGTCTTTACTTTTTGCAAGGCTCGGCGGGTCGAGAATCACCAAGTCAAACTGTTTACCTTCTTGGACAAACTGCTCGAGCAACTTAAAACAATCGGCGGCTAAGAATTCGTGCTGGCTCGAGTCAAAACCATTCAAATCAAAATTTCTAGCAGCATCACGCATCGCGGCTGAGGCAATATCAACACTGGTAATCTGGTTTGCGCCGCCCCTTGCCGCATACAAACTAAATGCGCCAGTGTAGGCAAATAAATTCAGCACGGTTTTGTCTTTGCTTAACTTCTCTAAACTTGCGCGGTTGTCGCGGTGGTCTAAAAATAATCCTGTCTTTTGCCCATCATAAAGGTTGGCAATAATCTTTAAGCCATTCTCGAGAATCGTCAGTTCGGGCGGTGGCAACGAACCCCACAGTGCGGTCAGTTCTTTATCCTTGTCGCGCCGCAGAATTCCTTTTAAGCCGCTTTTGCTTAGGGCTTTGACCACATCCGGCACAATTGTCTCGAGACAGTCGGCATAAGTTTGCAGCACCGCGTAACGCTCGTATTTGTCTACCGTGATGCCGGGCAGAAAATCGTTTTCGCCACTAATGAGGCGGTAGGCATTGGTGCTTATGTCAAAAATTTCTTTGCGCCACTCGAGGGCGCTGTAGACTTTTTGGGCAATCATGGCGCTGCTTGGTTCTTCGCGTCCAAAAAGCCGAATCGCAATCGTGCTGTTATCGTCGTACAAGCCATAAGCGCTGGCGCGACCCGCTTGGACTTTTACCCATTCGCCAGTCTCAAGGTCATGGCGCGGCAAATGGTTATGGTAAACCCACGGATGACCATTTTGAATGTTCGCTTCGAGTTGCGGATTGATGTGTAGGGTTGGGATTGCCATACCCTAAGTTACCACCAATTTAATGATTTCTCACACAACTTACTCAAGTGAGTATAATGTGTAAATAACTCAAAGTAGTATCGGAGATAAATATGATTAGCCTCGCCGCCAATGACTCAAGCGCCCTTCGTAGCCTGCTTAGAAAAATCAATCCACCTCTGGATTATCTCAAAGTTGCCTTAGAACGCGAGATGGACACGCAACTGATCAGCGCCCGAAATCTGCGCCCCGTGCTGCTGCATGGTTGCGGCGACTACTGGCGAATTGGCATGTCAGAACTGCCTAATTTTGACCGATTAAAGAACTGGATTAGCACCAGCAACACCCCGTATTTATCGGTTCACTTGGATTTGCAACCCGAAGACATGCCCAACCTCACCCCCGGCGCGGCTTTAGAGCGAATTGCCACCAACATAGAAGTTTTACGCCAAGAAACGGGCTTAGAAGTTGCCCTCGAGAATGTGGCACAGTATACTTGGTCAGAACGCCCAAGTTTTATTTCTGACCCGCATTGGATTACCGCCGCCATAGAAATAACCGAAGCCCCCTTTTTACTCGACATCGCCCATGCAAGGGTCAGTGCTGCCCACCGAGGCGAAAACGCCGAAACGTACATGGATGCCCTGCCGCTCGAATCCATTCTCGAGATTCATACCAGCGCCCCACGCCTAGAAGCCGATGGACTACGCGACAGGCACTTATCTATGCAGCAGTGCGAATTTGATTGGCTTGAATGGGTCTTGGCTCGAGCCACCAAGACCAAAACCATCACCCTTGAATACGCTGGAATCCCAGACATTGGTCACACCCGTGAAGGCAAAGAAATCCGTATTCCACGCAATGACGCTGGCTTACTGCTCGAGAATCTTGCCAAACTGGATTTGTTGCGTAAGCGTCTGGCTGGAAAACTCCGTGAAGCCCCGCGCTTGCCACAAGGCTGGCATTTAGATCAACGCCGCACCCCAAAACGCGAAGAGGAACTGAGTTTAAGCAGCATCCGTGCTATGGGGTATTAGCAGCAGGGGTAAAAGAGTCAAAACCCTTTCATCCAATTTGTCCTTGGATTGCGTATACCTTTTAATGATGTTCTCTTTTCGAGCTTTTACACCGTATACTTGGCAGATGGCTAATCTGCCTCCAAATACCGATTCCAGTACGGGTGCAAATACCGATTCCAGTACAAGTACAGATGAGTTCTTATTGGCACAAGTGGCACTTGGCAGCGAAGCAGCTTTAACAGCCCTTTATCAGCGTTTCTCGAGACGGGTTCATTCCTTGGCACGGCGGATTTTGGGCAGTCAATCAGAAGCCGACGACATCACCCAAGAGGTTTTTGTAAAACTCTGGGAAAAAGCGAACGTTTTTTTTGAACAACGCGGCAGTGCGGCTGCATGGCTGATGACAATTGCCCATCATGCCAGCATAGATGCACTTCGCCGTCGTAATGCTCGGCGCATAGACACAGCAGAAGAAGATTTAGGGCGGTTTTTTCTCGAGCCAAGTCACGACCCGCTTGAACAAGCGATGTTGTCTCGGGCTTTGACGGTACTGAGCAGTGGTGAGCGTCAACTGATTGAATTGGCGTTCTTTGCGGGTTTTAGTCATTCACAAATTGCCAAAAAAACCGAGTTACCTTTGGGGACAATTAAATCGCGTTTGCGCTTAGGACTCGAGAAATTAGCCAAAGCACTTGGTGCAAACGAAGCCAATTTGCTGCAAACTCAGACTGACTCGAAGATGGTGGAATCATGATTGCGCCTTTGCCATTCAACGAAGCTGCCAGACTCGAGGCGTTATATGGGTACGGCATTTTAGACACAGCCTCTGAAAATATATTTGATGTCTTAGCTGCCGAAGTTGCGGCTGCCTTAGATGCTCCAATTGCAGTGATTGGTTTTATTGACCAAACACGACATTGGTTCAAAGCAAAATTTGGTACTCAAGTCACCGTCAACACGAGGGACTGGGCAACTTGCGCTCATACGATTTACCAAGCTGCGCCTTTGGTTACACCAGACGTTCGGCTCGAGCCACGTTTTGCCAACATGCCACCACTTGGGCAAGCAGGGATTCTGGCATACGCTGGAGCGCCTATTCTCAATACTGATGGCTGTGCGATTGGGACAGTCTGTGTTTTTGACCAAAAAACCCGTCCTTTTACTGCCTTACAAATCCAGCAGCTCGAGCAATTTGCGGCTCAGGTGCTGCAAATGCTGGAAACTCGTGTGCGGCTTGAAGAATCGGCGGGCATTGAAATCGTTTCGCAATTTGTACCGTCAAGTCAGCCCAAGGCAGGACTCGAGAACAAAATCCTTGAGCAGGTTCGGCAACAAGTTCGGACGGCTGAGGCTCGACTTGAACGGCTTGGCTCGGGGCAGATGCGGCTGCATGTCAATACTGTTAAACCCGAAACCATGCACTGGCAAGTCTGGAGTATGAATCCGTTTGAGGCTGCCCCTCGTCCGATACAAAGTTTTGATTCCACTAGCAGCGACTTTTTTGTTCCAGAACAAACCCGTGTGGTGATGGTTTCGCTCGAGCCAATTGGGGCAGCCTCGGTCTATCCAACCAAGGTAGTAGCAGTTTTAGCCCTTGAGTTGCAACACAACTGAATCTGCTTGTAGCACTGCGTTTGGCTCTAAATCTCGGCGCAGCACGGCTAAAGCAGTAAACCAGTCTTTTTCTTGGACAACTGCCCCAAGTTGTCCAACTTCGCGTGACCCAAGCAGCACTTTTGTGCCTCGAGCCACAGCACTATGCAAATGCACTTGGCGCAGTTCGTACCGTGGGTTGCCCCGAGCCTCGAGCCGCGCCATAATTTCCTGCCCGATATAACAGCCTTTTTGATAAGAAACAGCAGTCTCTAAACCGCACTCTTGGGGCAACAAACCAAGAAAAGCATCCAAATGGGCATTGGGTAGCCCCGCTTTGACTCGAGCCAATTCTGGGTTCTCGAGTGGTCGGGCATTCAATTCTGGAATTTCTGAGGCGGCAAAAAGCACATCTGTGCCAAGACCAAAACCACGATTTTTTGTCCAGTGCAGAGCGCCCGTCTCGAGTTCGCCGACAACGTGCAGCAAAGTCCAATTGGCTGTAACGACACTGATTTGCACATCATCAAAAATAATATAGCGCTTAAACCGTTCAAATAAGGCTGTCTCGAGTCCAGCTTGACAAAGCACCAGCAAATCATCTGCTCGACGCAGCACTTCTATATCAAATTCAATTTGTCCTTTGGCATTTAAGACCAACGCTCGGCAAGCCGCACCAATGGCTAAGCCACGCACATCATTGGTGCATTGACCATGCAAAAAAGGAATTCTGTCCGAACCCATTAAACAAAGCACACCCGTCTCGAGTTTGACAATAGACTTCATGCCTTAAAGTTTAACCCTAGACCATTCGGCTGTCTGTCCTCTGGGATTCTTGATAGGCTAGATGTATGAATATCTCGTTTTTAGGCTTGGGTTTAATGGGTTATCCGATGGCTGGACATTTAGCCAAGTCCTTTGCAACCACCGTTTGGACTCGCAACATCGAGAAAGCCGAGCGTCACAGCCACGAATTCGGCTCGAGTTTAGCGCAACTGCCAGAAGATGCCGCCCAAGCTGATGTGCTGTTTACCTGTTTTCCAACCAGCAAGGAAGTCCTCGAGATTGCGCCGCGTTTACTTGAACGAGCCAAAAGCGGTTTAATTTGGGTTGACTGCACCAGTGGCGACCCGAGCAGTGCCAGAACCTTAGCTGCAATGCTCGAGACAAAGCAAATGCACTTTTTAGATGCGCCAGTCTCGGGAGGGGTCAAAGGGGCAATAAGTGGGCAACTGACCACGATGATTGGTGGGGCTGCCGATGTCCTCGAGCTTGCCCGTCCCGCACTTGAAACCTTTGCTGCAAAAATTGTCCATGTCGGTGGCAGTGGCACGGGAATGGCAGTTAAAGCCGCCAATCAAGCCCTTTTGGGGGTGAACATTTTAGCACTGACCGAAGTGCTGCTTGGACTCGAGAAACAAGGCGTTCCAAGTCGGGCTGCACTTGAAGTCATCAACGCATCAAGTGGGCGCAGTAATGTTTCACAGAATTTATTCCCAGAACGGGTTCTCGGCAGGGCATTCCCCAATACGTTTGCGCTTGCCCTGATGACCAAAGACGTGCGAATTGCTGCCCAGAGTTTACGTGAACAGGGCATCCCCGCGCCAATTGTGGCATTGACCGAAAATCTGCTTGAGATTGCTTTAAGGCAACTTGGAGACGTTGACCATGTGGCGGCGGCACAGATGCTCGAGGCTTGGAGCGGCATGGAATTGGGGAACGAATGATTTCTCCAACCGAACTTTTAACCGCTATTCCCGATTCACTTTCTAACCTTGATTTAAGTGCCTTTGGGTTGCAAAGCAGTGGGAAGGTACGCGAAATGGTCTCGCTGAGTGGCGGGCAGCGTTTACTTGTAACCACTGACCGAATCAGTGCTTTTGATGTGGTGCTGGGCGTGATTCCGTATAAAGGGCAAGTGTTGAATCAATTATCGGCATGGTGGTTTGAACAGACCAAAGACATTGTGGCAAATCATCTGCTGGCAATCCCAGATGAAAATGCCGTCATTGCCAAAGAAGCCAAACCCTTACCGATAGAAGTCGTGGTGCGTGGTTATATTACAGGTGTCACCAAAACCAGTCTTTGGACCCATTATCAACAAGGAACTCGAGATGCTTACGGCATTGTATTGCCAGACGGCTTAGCAAAAAATGATGCCCTGTCCAAGGCAATTATCACCCCGACCACCAAAGCCGAACTGGGCGGACATGACGAACAAATTACTCGAGAACAAATCCTATCCCGTGGTCTAGTGTCTCCCGAACTCTGGGGAAAAGTCGAAACCGCCGCCCTAGGCTTATTTGCTCGAGGGCAAGAACTGGCAGCCAAACAAGGTTTACTCTTGGTGGACACCAAATACGAATTTGGTACAATTAACGATCAACTAATTTTAATAGACGAGATTCACACCCCAGACTCGAGTCGTTACTGGACAAAAAGCAGTTACCAAGCCGATAAAACCAAGCCGCACAGCATAGATAAAGAATTTTTGCGCCTCTGGTTTACCGAACGTGGTTACAACGGCAGTGGCACACCGCCAATCATGCCCGAAGATTTTGTTGCCGAGGTCGCTGGGCGTTATATCAGTGCTTATGAACAAATCACGGGTTTAACTTTTGTGGCAGGTTCTCAACCAGCCGCCCCACGAATCCTAGATGCGATTAAAATCTATCTCGGCGCGGATTGAATAAACCCCAAATGGTGGTGATGATGACCAACACCAAACCGGCAATACCTGTGTACAGCAAAGGATTCATCCCAAGTTTTGGCTCATTAAGCGGCGGAACTTCTCGAGTTGCCCAGAGTAAAATCTGGCGATTCTCGAAGAGAATATCCAAAGCACTTGGGGCATTCTCGAGCGGCGAAACCAGTTTTAAGGGCGAAGCCTCAAATTGCGGAACGGCAATACCAGTAGGCGTTAAACTGTCGTACAAACTGGTGATTGCGTAATAGGTGAAGTCTGCGGCAGGAATATCGGTTTTAATGACAATACTCGAGCCTTCAACCAAAACTTTTGCGGTGCGATTGGCGGGTAATTGGACTAAATCGGCACTGTTATCGCGTTTGATGGTCACTGCCCAAGGCGTAGCCCGAATCCAATAATACCAACCGCTATTGCCTTTGGTCGAAAAACCACTGCCCCCAAGGTCAGAGTTGCCTCCGCGCCCAGTGCCAATAAACACATCAATCACAGGGTTAGAAAATCCATTCGGGGCTTTGTCTGGGTTTTGCACCCGTCCGATATTGAGTTTTAACTCGAGTCGTCCGCTTACATCCAAAGCCGTAAAGGTACGAATATCCACCTGAGAGACATCACGTTTTGCTACTGGCAGTGTATAAGCACCGTCTCCCAAAGCATCATTGGCGGGGTCGGAGACACTAAATAAAATAGCACTGGCTGCAAGGACACTCAAGAGCATTGGCGCGAAGTATAACTGTCTGCCATGAGGAAAATTAAGGGGCTTTAGGCAGAACTTCACTATTGGTGTCTGGCAAGACCTCATCTTTGGGTTTTAAGCGAATTGGGCTTTGTTTACTTGGGTCACGTCCAGTCACATCAGCAAAAAAACCTTTGATTGCTTCAAAATCGGCTTCTAAATCGCCAGTGGGCGTAAAATACGCCCCAATCCCTATTTCTTTGCGTTTCCAATCCATGTACGCCAAAGCAAGCGGCACTTTTGCCTCGAGTGCAATATAATAAAATCCGCTCCTCCAATACTCGGCTTTGCCGCGTGTACCTTCGGCAGCAATGATTAAAAATAACTCGTCTCGAGCATTAAAAATTGCTGCAACTTTCTGCACAAAATTTGTACTTTTATCGCGGTCTACGGCAATTCCACCCAACGCGGTCATAATCGGTTTCATAATGCCCTTAAATATTTGGGCTTTACCAACAAAACTACCGCGAATTCCGGTACTCCAAATCCAAGCGATGGCTGGGAAAAAATCCCAATCGCTGGTGTGCGGATAACCAACCACCACATATTTTTTACCAGTTGGCGGCAAAAGAACGGCTTTCCAACCAAATAAACCCATCAACCAAGAAAAAAAGGCTTGACTGGCAGTGGTCGGGACATGGGCTTTAGACATGAGGCGCAGTCTAACAAAAATTGCTTCAATAGACGTTAAAATGAGTGAGTGCAGCCTTTTCAACTGATTCCTCAATACCACCCTCGAGTCTGGGGTGGACAGCATTTACAAACCACCCCCACAAATGCAACCCCGATTGGGGAAGCATGGGTAATTCACGAACATAATCTTGTTCAGAGCAGAGAATTGGCTGGGCAGACGCTCGAGCAAGTAGCCCTACAATTTGGCACGGATTTACTGGGTACAAACCACACGGGCAAACGATTCCCACTTTTGATCAAACTCCTCGATTGTGCCGATTGGCTCTCAATACAAGTACATCCCAATGATACCCAAGCCCTGCAACTCGAGGGGGCTGGTCAGCTTGGCAAAACCGAGGCTTGGCATTTACTCGAAGTACAAAAAGGCGCAGAACTGATTTGTGGGGTCAAAACAGGGGTCTCCCCTACTCAACTCGAGGCAGCCATTCGCGGCGGTACAGTCCGTGACGTTGCCCAATACCAAAAGGTCTCGAGTGGACAAACAATTTTGATGCCCGCCGGAACAATGCACGCCCTTGGACCCGGTATGCTCTTATATGAAGTCCAACAAACCTCAGACATCACTTACCGAGTCTACGATTGGGACAGACCCGCCAGTGCAGGTCGGGCTTTGCACATCGAGCAATCGGTTGCCGTGACCAAGACCAACATCGCCAGCATTACCCCACCACTCGAGACTGGAATTCTGACCCAATGCCCATATTTTATGCTCGAGAAAATAAGCGGCAACACCAAAACCACCCCTGACGGCTCGAGTTTTCATGCCATTACCATCACCACCGGACAAGCCATTCTCGAGAGCGCAGGGCAGATATGGGAACTCAATCGTTTTGATTCGGTGATTATTCCAGCAATAAGCGCGATGTACAGCCTAACTGGGAATTTTGAAGGCTTACGCTCGAGCCTACCAGCCCTGTAAGCATAATAGCGTTGGTAAATAGCTACTCGCTTAGCCTATATTTTCTTTATGATTCAGAATCTCGCGCCGCACTTGGCTGTTCCAACTGCTGAACTCTTAAAAGTAGCCATTCTCGAGAGTCCATTTTATTCTGACTGGGCAAAATCCGAAGAAATGGCTGGCTTAAGTGCCAATAAGTTGCTGACCATGGCAAAAGAAGATGTACTGATTTTTCTCGAGAATGACGTGGTGTTAGGTGTTCTCGTCTCGAGTTCAGAAGAAGCTGGCTTATTGTGGTTGTCTTGGTGTGTGGTCTCCCCTACAGCACGAGGGCGCGGCATTGCTGGAGCGTTAATCGAGGAATTTCATAATTCTGCCAAGGCTCGAGGAGTGCATAAAACTTGGTGTGATTCTCGGGTTGGCAATCTTGCCAGTGCCAGAATGCTCGAGAAAGCTGGGTATGTGGTCGTAACAACCCTTAAAAAACATTGGTATGGTTTGGATTACCTGATTTGGGAACGATTAGTGGATTCTTGAGGTAAACTGTTGTCATGACTGCCCCTAGGCAAATGCGCCGAACCCCGCAAGCTATTTTTTCTCGAGCCAGTTTGTATTTTGTGCTGATTGCGGGGAGTTTACTGATGGCGTTTCCTTTTTTATGGATGATTGTCACCAGTTTTCAAAGTCCGCAAGAAAGTCTGCAAGCCACACCCGTCTGGTTTCCACAGCGTTTGCATGTGGCTAATTGGAGCGCGGCTCAAACCCTTGGGAGGCAAGGCGGTGATGCCACTTGGGGCGGGATTGCGGCTAAAAAAGAAATTCGGCTCGAGGTGCAAACAACGGGGGCAGGACAACTGTTCGCCGAAGTGCCGTCAGATTCACGCAGCAACACCAATTCGTTTTTATTTGGCTCAAGCAGTGCCGAAAACACCGACCCACGAAAAGTCAGTGTCTCCAGTCTAAAGCCCAATCTTTGGTCAGTGCGAATCAAAAATACTTCAGATGCTCTCGAGTTAAAAGTCCCACTTAAAATCAGTTTGCCCGATGGCATGACCTTGGTCTCGAGTACCCTACCGCCAGACCGCAATTCAAGAAATGATACGGGAGCAGTTTATGATTGGAGCAATGTTGCACCCGGACTGCTTGGTTATATCCTAGAAAATTACCGTGATGCCCTGCGGGTCGCGCCGTTCGGTCAGTATTTCTTGAATAGCGTTATCAATTCGGTCGCCCAAGTGCTGCTTGGCATGGTGGTCGTGACTCTGGCGGCTTTTGCCTTTGCTAAAATCCCGTTTTGGGGCAGTAATGTGGTTTTTGCGGCGATTCTCTCGAGCTTGGTGATTCCCGGTGAGATGCTGCTTGTACCAAATTTCGTGACTGTTTTTAAGCTCGGGTGGCTCGATTCTTATGCGGGTATTGTTGTGCCGTGGATTGCCAGTGTTTTTGGAATTTTTTTGTTGCGTCAGTTTTTCTTAAGTCTACCCAACGAACTTTTTGAAGCTGCCCGAATTGATGGTGCGGGATACGGCACGCAACTGACCAAAGTGGCGTTGCCTTTGGCAGTACCGGGGATTGTGACCTTTGGGATTTTTAGCTTTTTGGGTTCTTGGAATGCGCTGCTCTGGCCCATTATCGTCACCAGCAAAACCGAAATGCGAACCCTCCAAGTCGGTCTACAAAGTTTTATTGGCGAAGCTGGCAGCAACTATGGGCAAC
>JANNEE010000419.1:0-1864 GCA_031388325.1 Deinococcales bacterium | reverse complement strand
AGTTTGCCACTGGCAATTTGAATACTGGCGTTAGCAATGGCGGTAAAACCCATCATAAAGGTACTGGTTGCCACGGCTGCCCGAAAAGGCAAACCAACCAAAAGATTTAAGACTGGGACTTGAATTGTGCCGCCGCCAATGCCAAGTAAACCGCTCATGATGCCCCCAAAAACAAGGGCTGGTTTTGCCAATTTAGACGGTTCTGGGCGTTCAGTATCGGCTTTGTTTAAGCCTCGAATCAGTTCAAAAGCGGTATAGCAAAGCAGCACCGCAAAAATTGTGGCAATCAGCTTTGGCTCGAGAACCAACAGCAACAACGACCCGATAATTCCACCAAAAACCGTTAGTGGTGCAAGTGCATAAGCCGTCTGGAAACGCACAAAACCACCTTTTGCCAAGTACCCAGCGCTTGAAGCCACCGCCACCGAAAGCACCCCAAGTTGTGAAGCGGCAATGATTTGTTGCAGGCTATGCGGACTCGAGAGAAACTGACCGCCCAATAGTTCCATGGTTGGGACAACCACCACCCCACCACCCAGCCCGAGCATTGCCCCAAGCCCACCCGCCAATAAGCCAGTCACCAATGGGAAAAAAATGTCAAGCCAATTCATATTGCCCTTTTTCTATTTTAGCTTTGATGTTTCTTAAGCTAAGCATACCATTAACAAAATCTATGCGCCTTGTAACCATTGCCAATGGGTTAGCCAAGTAAACACGGTATGCTCTAAACATGATTCCTCGGGACTCCTCGAGATTACCCGACCCACCACGCCATGCACCAAAGCGCGACTGGGTAAAGAATTTTTTGTATGCCAGCCATGGGATTGCCTATGCCTGGCGCACCGAACGCAATTTTAGACTCGAGGCATACATCTCGAGTTTGGTGATTGTATTGGCACTGTTTTTGGGTCTCAACCTCGTGCCTGTGCTTTTATGTTGCGCCCTAGTGATGAGCTTGGAGTTACTGAACACCGCCCTCGAAGCGATTGTGGATTTGGTCTCGCCGACCTACCACCCTTTGGCTAAAATTGCCAAGGATGTCGCGGCTGGGGCGGTGCTGCTCTCGAGTATTAGCAGTTTACTAATTGGCTTATATTTATTTATTCCTGTGATTATTTCCCGAGTCTCGAGTCCCTAGCTTGGTAGGCTCGCAATGCCCGCAAAAAATCTATGCGCCGAAAATCAGGCCAATTGGCTTCGCAAAAGTAATACTCCGAATAAGCACTTTGCCAAAGCATAAAACCACCCAGTCTAATTTCGCCACTGGTACGAATAATAAAGTCTGGGTCGGGTAAATCGGCAGTGTATAAATGCTGACCAATGGCTTCTGGCTCGAGACTGGCAGCGATATTTGTAGGGGTCTGGTCGGCTTTAGAAATCAAGAGTTTTTTGACCGCATCCACAATTTCTTCGCGTCCACCGTACCCCACCGCAATGTTTAGGGTCATGCCATCATAATGGGCAGTGGCGGTCTCGAGGTCACGCAAGCTGGCAAGCACATCCTCGGGGAATAGGTCGTGTCTGCCAATTGCCCTAACCCGCACCCGATTGCCATGAATTCGCGGGTCAACTGCCAAGTTACGCGCCTCACGTTCAAAAAGCTGCATTAAATGCTGCACTTCGTCCTTGCCGCGTTTGGTAAAATTATCGGTACTGAGAACCCAGATGGTGGCGGCGGGAATGCCAAGGTCTAAGCACCAGCCCAAAACCTCATGGGCTTTATCTACCCCAAATTCGTAGCCAGCCGCGCCGTCCAAACCAAGGGCTTTGGCAAAACGACGGTTGCCATCCAAAATAAGCCCAATGTGCTTAGGCATGGTCTGGCTTTTGACTGCCGTCTCGAGACGCTGCTGATACAAAGCAT
>JANNEE010000416.1:0-6265 GCA_031388325.1 Deinococcales bacterium | reverse complement strand
ACAGTATTTTCATCATCACCATCAGTATCGCATACCAAAATTGCTTCGGCATCGGTTGGTAAACCCATGTTCATAAATTGTTCAACCGCCCGAATACTGTTTTGATCCATCAACTCGAGTTTGGCGGGGGTCAAACCACGGGCAGTGACCAATGCCACCGCCCGACCAGCCTGACCGAGTTCATCAAAGACCGCAAAAGCAGTTCGGGTAAATTTTGGCAGTGGCTCGAGTTTCAGGACAGCATCAGTCACAAATGCCAGTGTGCCTTCTGAACCAATAATCATCCCTGCCAAATCAATTCCGTCTCGGGTGGCTCTATTTAGCTGCCCGTCAGCGGTCACATACTCGAGTTCAAGCACATAATCGCCCGTTACCCCTTTTTTTAAGCATTGCGGACCGCCAGCGTTCTCGGCGATATTGCCACCAATCGTACTCTGACGACTCGAAGCTGGGTCTGGCGGGTAATACAACCCATGTTTTTTGGCAGCGGCACTGATTGCATCAGTAATTACACCCGGTTGCACTCTGGCAATTCGTTTTATTGGGTCAACCTCGAGCCGAGTCATGCGGTTGGTGGCAATCATAATGCAGTCCCCAACTGGCACAGCCCCACCCGACAAGCCACTGGACGCACCACGCGGTACAACTGCAAAACGGGCTGCATTGCAAATCTCTAAAGTAATTGCTACATCCCTTGCCGATTCTGCCAGCACCACGGCTTTTGGGGCAGGACCTTGGGCAATCGCATCGTAACGATAGAGCAGGGTTTCGGTCAGTTGGTCACGGACTTTATTGCCAAGGGCGCGTTTTAAGGATTCAAGAACAGCCAGCATACAATTAGTTTACCGTGATTGGAGCGAATAGTAAAAATTTATGAGTTAAACTTAACCCATGCTAACCCCTCAGACCCTCGAGACCGTGCGCCGTGTCTCGGTGGGTGTACGAACCCAGCCTTGGCTCACCATGTTCTGCTTAATCCTGACCGATGCCCTAGCAATAATTTTAGCCAACAGCACCAGTGTGATTTGGCGTTGGGTGACAGGTGGCTCGTTTGAATTCCAAACCTATATTGCCTTGTTGCCTTTTTTGGGACTTTTTATTGCTGCCTTTGCCGCCTTTGGACTCTACCAAGGTTCGGGCTTAAACCCGGTCGAAGAACTGCGTCTTGCGACATTGGGCATCACCTTGGTTTATGCACTCTTAGGGGCAGCCAGTTTTTTCTTGCGGGCTGCCGAACTGTACTCGAGGTTAGCTTTTGTTGTTGCGCTTCTCTTAAGTTTACTGTTTGTTCCACTGGCTCGAGCCATGATTCGTGGATTATTTGCCAGAGCCGCATGGTGGGGTGTCCCCGTAGTCATCCTCGGGGCGGGTGAAACTGGCAGAATCATTGCTCAGAGCCTACAAAAACAACCCGGACTTGGCTTAAAACTCGTGGCTTTTTTGGACGATGACTCCAGCAAACACGGTGAACTCGAGAATATCCCCGTGATTGGTGGACTTGAACTCGCGCCAATCCTTGCCGAGCGCTACGGCGTGCGCCATGCGCTGCTTGCCATGCCGGGTGCAAAACGCGAACGGTTACTCGAGATTATTGAAGAGTACGGTTCGTTCTTTCCAAGGTTGTATTTAGTTCCCGATTTACTTGGGGTTGCCAGTCTTTGGGCAAGCGCTAAGGATTACGGCGGACTGCTGGCGCTTGAGGTACGCCAGAACTTACTGCAACCACTCTCCAAACGGGTCAAACGAACCATGGATTTGGTGCTGGTGTTGTTGACTTTACCTCTGTTACTGCCACTGACCATTTTAATCAGTATTGCCATCCGTCTCGAGTCCAAAGGTGCAGTTTTTTTTACCCAAGAACGCATCGGACGAAATGGCTTACCTTTTCGAGCCTATAAATTCCGCAGCATGGTTCAAAATGCCGAAAATGTGCTGCAAACTGCTTTTGATCAGAATGCTGCTTTGCGTCAAGAATGGGCAAAAGACCAAAAACTCCGAGATGACCCTCGAGTCACCAAAGTTGGTTGGTTCTTACGAAAAACCAGTTTAGATGAAATGCCACAACTCTGGAATGTTTTTCTTGGCGAAATGAGTTTGGTTGGACCCAGACCAATTGTAAAGGACGAAATTGTGCGGTACGGCGATGCCTTTAAGCTCTATAGCAAAGTTACCCCCGGTTTAACTGGCATGTGGCAAGTCAACGGACGAAACAACACCACCTATGCCGAACGTGTCCGCTTTGATGCTTATTATGCCCGAAATTGGAGTGTTTGGCTAGATATTTACATTCTTGCCAGAACCTTTAGGGCGGTTATTCGGGCTGAGGGTGCGTACTAGCTTAATAACCGCTCAAGCCAAGATGTGAGGCTATACTTTTCTCGAGTTTCAAAGACTGGATTTTGATATGGTGTGCTAAAAAAATTTGTGGGAATAACTGGCTCGAGCAGATTGACCACACAAATATTATTTGGGTTATAAAAATCATGAGTTTTGACTTGGCTATTGGTGGTAATAAGTTTTCTGTTTGCCCCTAACATTTCGATGGTTCGCATGGTCAAACCGCGTTGATGCGATTTTTGCACATCAATCACTGCTTTTGACTCTGCCAATACATCAGCTACGGCAGCGGCGGATAAAGATTGAAAATGTAAAGTTGCAGGATTAACTTCACGGTAGGCTTTGGAAAATAGCTTAAAGGTATTAAAAATAAGTTGGCTTGGATAATAGTGAAAATAATAGCGTTTTAGATTCGGCTCGAGAATTTTATCTATACGCTTCATGGTTTCATACCGATCTAAACGAAATGTACCAATACTAGAAACATCATAGGCTCGAGTTTCAAAGGGTGAATTGGCAACATTTGCGTACTTGGGAATGTAAAATAACGGTTCATATTGTAGGAACGGGTGAGCAGCACAATCTACTGGGTCAAATGAGGCGAGAAGGTCAAAAAGTGGTTTGAACTCGAGGGTTAAACCATTTTCGGACAGCGCATCGTAAGTGTAATAAACAAATTTAGCTTCTGGGAAAGTTTTTTTATAGGCTTTTAAGATACTCAAACTGATGCCTTCACCGCGAATAACAAACACATAATCGTATTTTTTTTGACAACGCTCAAGAATCTCTTGGTGATAGGTACTTGTTCGATTGACCAACAGAAATGGTGCAATTCGCAGTCCTATTTTGGTCAGCGTCGTATTATCAGGACGGGTATCATAAGCATCAACATTTGCACCTAAACGCAATAATTCTGCTGTTATGGCTTTGGCGTAACCAAAAAACTCTGGACTAAAAAATAAGATGTTTTTCCCTGCAAGGCTCACTGCTTTGCCTCGAGTGGTTTGTGTATTGCAGGTACACCAACTGCCATAGAGTCATCAGGAACATCCCGAATCACCACGGCATTCGCACCAATTTTGACCCGATTACCAATTTGAATACCGCCCAATACTTTAGCACCTGTGCCAATCGTCACATCATTACCAAGAATCGGACGCAATGACCCGGTAAAAGCGAAATCTACTTCTTTTGCACCAAGCACCACTTGTCCAAAAATCACGCAGTTATTGCCAATTTTCTCGGCACTAAGGACTGTTCCAACCGTATGCGGTAAGTATAAGCCACCACCAATTTCAGACCTGATGGCAATCTCGAGTCCAAAAAACCAGAAATTGAACAATGAAAATAGTTTAGCAATTGGACTGAGTTTCTTCTGCCAAAAAAAATGCGATAAACGGTATAAGACCACAGGGGCAAAACGAGGTGAAAATGCCTTGAAAACCACTCGCTGCAAGGTTTTAGGCGTATCAGGCGTATTGGCATAAAAATCTTGGCGCTCGAGATCAGCCAGTAGTAATTCTTGTAAGTTCATCATGACCCCATTCGTTTAGCTTTTAATTCGGCAAGCGCAATGTCTAAGCGGTCTTCTGGTAATGGTTGTGCTTCAACCCAAGCCGCAAATTCAGCAATTCCAACCTCGAGACTGATTTCTGGTTGCCACCCCAAGACCGTTTGAATTCGGCGAATATCTGCATAACCATGCCGAATATCACCCACCCGAAATTGCTCAGAAATGCTTGGCTTTGAAATCTCCAAGCCATTCAAAGCAGTAAATAATAGATTTGCCACTTCAAAAACTGAACTTGGAACACCACTACCAACATTGAGTATTTGACCATCGGATGCACTTGAATCTAAAGCCAACATAATGGCTTTAACCACATCTGAGACATGTACAAAATCGCGGCTCTCGAGTCCATCTTCAAAAATCGGAATGGTTTTTTGTTGGCGAATCCGCGTCGAAAAAATAGACAAAATTCCGGTGTAAGGATTATGCAGCGATTGACCAGCCCCATAAACATTTTGAAAACGCAAAATACTTGCACCAATTCCAGCCGCCGCACAAGCAATTCGCACTAAGTCTTCTTGGGCATATTTGGTGGCGGCATAAATTGAAGCTGGATAAACTCGGGCTTCTTCGGGTGTTGCCATGCGCTCAATCAAACCACCACACACAGGACAAGTAGGATTCCATTGTTTCTGCTCTAAGGCTTCAAAACTGCGTGGGTGAGGCGTGACCATGCCATGGGCTTGGCACAAGTAAGCACCCTCACCATAGACCGATCTCGAGGAAGCCAAAACCACTTTTTTAACTTGATGTGGTTGATTGACTAAGTAATCTAACAATAAGGCTGTACCTTGAGAATTAACCCGATTGTACTTAGCAAGTTGATACATCGATTGGGCTGTACCAGTTTCGGCTGCCAGATGCACCACCGTCTTTGCGCCTGCCAAAGCTGTTTCAAGGGCAGCAGTATCAGTTATATCGCCCTGTAAAAATCGAATTTGACTTGACTCGAGCCAAGGAAAATCAGGTTTATTCCCATGAATTTGTGGACTGAGATTATCAAGTAAATAAACTTCCTCACCTCGAGCCACCAAAGCAGCCGCTAATCTCGAGCCAATAAAGCCAAGACCGCCTGTAATCAGTGTATACATTATTTTTTCTCCCTATAAACACTGCCCTGCACCCTGATACTCGAGATGTATGCCAGAAAACGCATTAAATCAAAATACCGATTTGCTCCAAGTAGTCGCTGCAAGAATTTTAAGCCAAGCAAAGCCCACCTGACAACACGCGATTGATTATCAAGTTCACGAAAGGTTTTACCACCTGCTGCTGGCTTTCCAAACAAATGATGTTTTACTGCAAATCGGTACGCATCAGAATTGACTTGGAATGGGTCATCATCAGTAAACATTTTTGGTTGCTCAACCAGTAGAGCCGCGTATAAACGTCGTAAAGTTGGAGAAATCAATTGACCATCGGTAAACATCGAAAACCCATAAGGTACAGCCTCAAAACCCAGATGCTGATTGGCTTGGATGGCTGTTCGGTACGGAGCAGCGATGGCTTCAAAGTCTGGGCGGCTGCCATCAGCCACTCGAGTTTGCTTACGTGCCACCACAGCAGAATTCTGATCATCGAATGAACTAAAGTGCATAAAAATAAGTGGTGTGGTTTGATTAACCCACCAAGAATCATCCTTAAACGACAAATGCCGTTCATGTAAATTCCAAAAAGCCGCATTCAAACCCAGATTCCTCGAGACCTTTATACCTTCAAAAAATCCAGGGGCAAGACTAATCCACTTTTGGTCTACAGCCAAACCACTTTGCGGTTCGTAAAAACCAAGCTCTAAACAACGACTTGACCACCATTGTAAAAACGCTGTGGTGCTTGGATGGCGTTTAACCGCAATAAAACCAAGGTTAAAGACACCAAATTTTAGTAACTCCCAATCATTAGGCTTTTGGCTATCCTGAATTGGTAAGAGATAATGCGGAGTTAAAAGTATAGCATATGGCTCGAGTTCATCTAGCACAGCCTGAACTGAATTGAACACACAAATATCAGGGTCAAAATAAATGACCTTTTCATAGGTCTCGAGCAGCAGTTGTAATGCCCTAGGCTTAATATTGGTATTAAATTCAATAATATCAAAACAAAAAGCTTTTTGCAGCAGATTGGAAATTCCTAAGTCCTCAACCCAAAGTATCTGAATACCCAGCTTTTTTAGGTCTTCAATTTTTTGATGGGTTATTTTGCGGTCGGCAAGTATTAGAAAAACTTCACAGGCTGGATTATTTTTTTTGAATGAATCAAAAAAAATAATAGCCTTATTGATGTAATTAATTGAACAAATTGTAAGCACACAACTTTTCATCATAGATATAATACCAAATTGTGTTAATCAGTCGCGTA
>JANNEE010000395.1:0-6172 GCA_031388325.1 Deinococcales bacterium | reverse complement strand
TACAAAAACCAGTGTGCCAAGGGTATTTGGTACAACAAACAAATCCAAGCACTGCCGCTCGAGTACGCCGTACTTGAGGTTTTCATGGGCTTCAAAGGCGTTGCGGTTGACACTGGCGTTAATGATTTCAAGCGGGGCTTTGCCAACCACTGAACCAATTTGACTCAGCACTGCGCTCGAGGCTCGAGATAAATGACCTAACCAATCTTCGGGCATAAAACAGTTTAACTGGTCAGAATGAGATAGCCAAGCACTGCCGAGACCAACAATTGAAACAAACTTGAGTTTCGCAGTTTAGGGTCGGTTCGGTTGGTGTAATAGCGCAGCCCACCCTGAGCCAAAATCAGAATCACAATCGCCACCCGTGGCACAGCCACACCCAGCATTAAAGCAATTAAAAGCCCTGCCAGCACTGCCAGCATGGCAAAACGAAGCGCGGTTAGGGGCGGCATTTGGTACTTATTCACAGATGATAGTTTACTGCTTCTCGAGGCGTGAATTCTCTTTTTGCTTAATCCACCAGCGAATCCCACGCCCAGCAAAAGGTTCATCGGCAAAACGAGGAATAATATGCAAATGAGCGATTGGTACGTGCTGCCCACCAACGGGCAAGACGTTCCAACCCACATTCCAACCGTCAGGCTTTAATTCTTCCTCGAGTAGTGCCTTGGCTTTGTGCAGCAAGGAGAAACTGGCATTCCATTCGTCTTGGGTCAAGTCAAACACGGTTTCGCGCAAGGCTTTGGGAATAATCATGCCGCCAATTTCGGTTTCATGCTCGAGGTAAAAACAAAGTTCGTTCTCGAGCCGAATTTGTCCACGCATTAGTCTTGAGCCGAAGCGCAAACCATTGGTTTTTGGGTTGTCGAGGTACTGCTGGTACTCGAGTTGCTTTTTTTCCAAGATGGTCATGGTTTCTCGAGGGTGATGCTGTGAATTTTAATTGGCACAAGCAGCATTTGCCCACGTTCTGGTTGCTTTTGAATCTCGAGAATCACCTCAAAACCTTCTATTGCTTGCCCAAAAGCAGCAAAGCCTTGTCCGTCGGGGTTGCGTTGTCCGCCGTAATCAAGTTCAGGTTGGTCGCCAATGCAAATAAAGAATTCGCTGCTTGCGCTGCCTGGCTCAAGCCGACTCATCGAAATTGTGCCATTTAGGTGTTTTAAGCCAGTCTCGAGAGTGGTTTGGTGCTGAATAGTCGCGCCCTTTTTTGGATGGGTGTTCATCCCCAGCCCGCCTTGGATGAAACTGATTTTAACAGGCTGATGCTCTTGATTTTTTTCATGAACCACACGGTAAAAAGAGCAATCTGTAAAGTCGCCTCGAGTCACATAACCCAAGAAATTCTGAGCCGTTAGCTCGGCTTTTTCGGTCTCGAGTTCTACCCGAATGATACCGAGTTCGGTTTGTAGACGAACGATTGGTTTTTGCATACCTAAAATTCTAGCACTTGTTTTATCAAACAAAATTTGATACTGTTTAACAATCGTAGTTTTTAAGTCTTTTATAGTCCCAGACGGTATTTCTCGAGGCGTGACATGGTTTCTCAATTCTTAAATTCTGTACCAGCCCCGCCGCCTCAAGCCGAAGAGCCTCGTCTTGGCAAGATGGTGCAGAACCGCCGTAAGCAGTTGGGTTTGACCTTGCGCTCTTTGGCACAAAAAGCTGGTCTGAGTGCGCCTTTTTTATCACAAATCGAGAACAGCACCGCTACCCCTTCGGTCACTTCGATGGTCAAAATTGCACAGGCTTTGGGTGTGCCAACTTCATACTTTTTAGACATTGCCAGCAGCAATACTTTGGTGCATAAAGCATCGGACACGCATTTTTATCGTTTAGACCAGTCGCAAGTTCGCTACGGGCGAATTGGTAGCCAATTACCAGAACGTCAGCTCGAGCCGCTTTTAATGATTTACCCGCCGCATTATGCTTCTGAACCCATGACCCACAGTGGTGAAGAATTTTTATTTGTGCTGCAAGGGCAGATGCGTTTAACCATTGGTACAGAAAACCATCTGCTAAAGGCTGGCGACAGCGCCCATTTTCAATCTGGTTTACGCCATGTCTGGCGCAACGATTCTGAACAAGAATTGCGGGTTCTTTGGGTTGGTACACCTGCCCTTTTATGATTTCTTTTTTGTTGCAACGCCTTGGTTTAGCCCTAATTTCGCTGTTTGGGGTGATGATTCTGGTTTTTGCGATGGTGCGACTTGTACCGGGCGATGTGGTCACCAATTTGATAGGTTTAGACACCAACATCACGGCTGAACGCCGTGAAGAACTGCGCCGATTATTTGGCTTGGACTTACCGATTCAAACCCAATTTGCCAAATGGTTTGGTGGTGTTTTACAAGCTGACCTTGGCTCGAGCCTTCGCACTGAACGACCTGTTCTGACCGATTTAGCGCTTCGTTTCCCTGTGACGCTGCAACTGACTTTATTTGCTTTGGTGATTGCGATTATTATTGCCGTGCCGCTTGGTGTCGCCGCCGCCAACAACCGTGGCAAATGGATTGATACTGTTGCCAGTTCTTTTGCGCTCTTAGGTATTGCTGCGCCAAGTTTTTGGATTGCGATTTTGTGTGTTTTGTTTTTTTCCTTGCAACTCCGATGGTTTCCACCTTCTGGGTATGCGCTGTTTAGCGAAGATCCAATAGGTAACTTGAAAAGCATGTTTTTACCTTCGCTGGCGTTGGGGCTTTCTTTAGCGGCTGCCACCACACGGATTGTTCGCAGCAGTTTACTCGAGGTGCTGATGCTCGATTACACCCGCACTGCCAGAGCCAAAGGGTTAACCGAACGGGCTGTGGTCTACCGCCATGCTTTTAGAAACGCCCTGATTCCAGTGGTGACGGTGATTGGTTTACAAATTGGTAATTTACTGGGCGGCACGGTGATTATCGAACAAATTTTTGGCTTACCGGGTATTGGGCGGTTTGCGCTTGAGGGCATTAACTTACGCGATTACCCTGTGGTTCAAGGTGCGGTGCTGGTGGTGGCGGCTGGCTTTGTCTTGGTCAATGTCTTGGTGGATGTGTTGTATGCCCTGATAGACCCTCGAGTGAGGTTCGCATGACCTTAGCGTTGAGGCTCGCATGATTTTTTTTAAGCAGCTATTGCGTTCACCAAGTATTTTAATTGGTGGTGTGTTGGTGCTTGTGATGCTTTTGTCGGCGTTGTTCGCCGCACAAATTGCGCCATTTGACCCAATTGCTTTTAACACCGAAGATCGTTTGCAAAATCCAAGTTGGCAACATTTATTCGGCACGGACATCTACGGGCGTGACACCTTCTCGAGGGTGCTGCATGGCGCTCGGCAGTCTTTGGCAGTCGCATTTTTGTCGGTCAGTATTGCGCTCCTTGTCGGTGGCGTGGCGGGTTCATTGGCTGGTTTTTACCGTGGCTGGGTGGACACGATCATCATGCGTTTTACCGATATTTTACTTGCCTTCCCCGCGATTTTACTGGCGATTGCCCTGCTTGCCTTTGCGGGTGGAGGATTCTGGAATTTAACCTTAACCATTGCTGTTGTCTACGCTGCGCCGTTTACTCGAGTGGCAAGGGCAAGTGTGATGCGGGTGCGCGAAGAGGTTTTTGTTGAAGCCAGTCAAGCCCTTGGTAATAAAAGCAGCCTGATTTTACTGCGCCATGTACTGCCCAACGCCTTATCGCCTTTAATCATCGAAACCAGTTTGCGCTTGGCGTTCGCTATTCTTTCCGAAGCCTCGTTGTCTTATCTAGGGCTAGGTCCACAGCCCCCCGCGCCGTCTTGGGGGCAGATGATTGCCGATGGACGGCAACTGCTCGAGACTTCGCCGTGGATTAGTGTCGGTCCTGGAATTGCGATTACGATTACGGTACTCGGTTTTAACTTACTCGGCGATGGTCTGCGCGATACACTTGACCCTCGTTTACGCAAAGCCTAATGTTTATACACTTATTCCCATTTAGGAGGACGTATGAAAAAGCAAGTCGGTATTCTTATTCTCAGTGCGGTAACACTTATCAGTCTGGGGTTAGCCCAGAAATCCGGAGGTATTCTAAGAGCCGGTATGCAAGCCGACCCTGTGGGCTTAGACCCGCACACCACCAATGCTACGGCAACCCGTAATCAACTCGAGAATGTCTATGATACCTTGGTGCGTTTTGACCCCAAAGGCAAAATTATTCCGTCTTTGGCGTTTAGTTGGCGCACCAGCAAAGACAACCTGACTTGGACATTCACCATGCGCCAAGGCGTGAAATTCCACAATGGACGCACCTTGGATGCCACCGATGTGGCTTTTTCGATTAACCGCATCAAAGACCCTACCGTTAAGTCGCCTCGAGCCAATTCATTTGACCAAGTGGCATCAGTCACAGCCCCAAATCCAACAACCGTGGTGATTAAACTTAAGCAACCATTTTCGCCGTTGTTGTCCAAACTCGCCTTTAGCTTAAATGTGATTATCCCTAAAGAAGCGGCAGCCACCATCGGCACAAAACCAGTGGGTACAGGACCATTTGTCTTTAGTGAATACATCCCTAGCACCCGCATGGTCTTAAAGAAAAACCCTGTCTACTGGGAGCGCGACGCTAAAGGCAATAAATTACCGTACTTAGACGGTATCACCTATTCGTACTTGCCCGATGCAACTGCCCGCAGCACCGCTCTTCGCACGGGTACAGTGGATTGGATTGAATACGTTCCAGCCGCCGATATTGCCACCATTAAACGCGACCCAAAACTTGAGGTGGTTGGCGGGTTATCAGCTAATTTCCGCAGCTTGTACTTTAACCTCAAAGAAAAACCACTTGATGATGTGCGGGTGCGCCAAGCCATTGCGTATGCCATTAACCCCAAAGAAGTCGTGGATGTGGCACTCTTTGGTACTGGCGGCGTGGTTGCCAAAGGCACAACCATTCCAGGCGGCGGATTCTATTCCTTTAATGAAAGTCCGTATGGCACACCAAATTTAGAAAAAGCCAAGGCACTCCTTAAAGAAGCAGGCTACGCCAATGGCTTGTCGCTGGACTTAAAAGTCACCAGCACCTACGATTTCTTGCGAACACCCGCCGAAGTGTTACAAGCTCAACTGGCAAAAATTGGTGTGAACCTAAAAATTCAAGCCGAAGAGTGGAGTGTGTACTTACCGAACTTTGTTGGCGAAAAATATGTCAGCACGATCATTGGTGAATCTGGACAAGGCGACCCAGACGATTACTTATACAATGTTTTCCACACCAAAGGCGGCGGTAATTTTATGAACTTTTCCGATGCTGCGCTTGATAAATTACTCGAGCAGGGACGGATTATTTCTAAGCAAGAAGACCGCAAAAAAATCTATGATCAAGCCCAAGAACGCATTTTGCAACTCGTGCCAATGGTGCCGCTTTTCCACTCGGCACAATACGAAGGGATTGCCAGCTATGTCAAAGGCTTTGAGCATTACTCAAACAGTTCGTACCTAGGCTTACGCACCACATCACTCGAGAAGTAAGCAGTAAAACAGGCTCGAGGGTAGTTTGCTCTCGAGCCTTCTCATTTATTCTTGTTCAAAAATTAGGATTGAACCATACCCATTGGAAGATGGCATTTCCTTGGCAGTTGCATCAATTTCAGTAAATCTGGTGGTTGGTGAAAAGGTCACTTCGGCTCGAGAAGAATTGGTTTTGGTATCTTGTCTTAAAATTTTACCTCGGCTGTCACGCACAACCAAGTCAATATCACTCAGGATTTCATCATCACCCATTGCCACAACAGTATATTCTTTGCCTATTTCAAGGGCGACAGTATTGGTAATCGTGTCGCCTTCTTCGACAAACAAATGAACAAAGCCTTGTTTGAGTGTGCCAGCGCTTTCTGTGACCACATCAGCCGAAATACTAAAAATTTCACCTGCTGTGTGGGTCGCAAAGCCAACCGAAACCATGCCTAAAGCCAATAAGCCAACCACAAATGGTTTTTTCAAGATGTTTCTCCTTGTTATTAACGTATCATGGACTTGATAAGATAGCTCTCATCTTGAGCTTAAATGCTTGCTGGACTATTTTTTTGGATTATGATTTGATACTCTTTGTGGAGCAGAATAAACTGCCCAACTATTTGCTCGAGTAGCCAAAGCCTTGACTTTCCATCAAAACTGCTAATCTCGAGGGCTTGAAGTTTTGGTTGTCCAATAAAATTGTAGAC
>JANNEE010000327.1:0-1740 GCA_031388325.1 Deinococcales bacterium | reverse complement strand
TCGGCACTAATCATGTACGGAGCGCTGGCTAAATCAGTAGCTGTGGCAACTCGAGCATCCAAGCATTCGCCATGCCGTAAATCAAAGTAAACACTCTGGTTGTCTGGTACACCTAAACTCGAGTCGGCTTGAAGCGTAAAGACCATTGCGCCTTCCCAAGTGGCAGCACTTTTTTTATAGGCAGCACTGCTTTGAATGGCTGTTTTTGCCTGTTCTGCCCAAGCTGCACTGAATAATTCTAGTTTTTCCATAAATGGATTCTACTCTGTTTAAGCATAAGCACTGTCGTGGTCTGGATGCAGCCCAATAAAAATCACAAAATCACCTTCGCGTTGTACCAAAGCCCGAAATTTTTTGGTCACTCGAATAGAGTAGAACCGCTCACCACGTTCTTCTCGAGCCAATTCCCAATTTAAGCCTTTGTCTTGATAAACCTCTTGCCAAGTCAGTTGGCGTAGTTTCTTTAAGGTTTTGACAATAGCGAATTGCTCGTTCTTCTCGAGGGCAAACCATTGTTGCTGAAACGGGTCATAATTCAAATTTAAGCGCGGCATTAACTCACAAACTCTTTCTCAAAAGCATCCAAGTCAGTTTCTTTTAGCGGTGTGGTGACTTTCCAAGCTAAGTAATGCTCGAGTTGCGCTGTCACTTCTGGGGTGTGCGCCCATTTTAAGTGTTCTGGAATGACTTGTACAGGCGTAATCATCCAACGTCCATCCTCGAGTTGCTCGAGTTGAATGTGTTTTCCCGCATGAGCTTTACCCAAAGAAATCTGTCCACTAGAAGAAATGGTTTTGAGTTCGATTTTGTGTGGTTGTGCCATACAAAATTATACGACAATCCAAAGCATGTTAGATTAGGCATTCATGACCTTGCCGAACACCAGTATCCCCAGTTTAAGAGTCCGTCCTGTGCAGTGGGCTTTGCGTTTACCCGCGCCACTTTTTCCACTCGAGTCTTTTGGTAAAACCCTTGGGCTATCGCCTAAACTTGCGGCGGTGTTGTACTCAAGAGGCATTCATAGTGTGGATGCGCTCGAGCCTCCGCTTGAACTCAGCCCCAACCCTGCGCTGCTCGAGGCAGCCAAAATTATTGGCACTGCTATTCGCGGCAAACAACGCATTCGGGTACATGGAGATTACGATGCCGATGGTGTGACTGCCGCCGCCCTTTTGGTTTCGGGTTTGAATGAACTTGGCGGCAACGCCCATGCCTTTATTCCGCACCGAATTTTGGATGGTTACGGCATTAACCCCGAGCGAGTGAATGAGCATATAGAAGCCTGTGATTTATTTATTACCGTGGACTGCGGGGTGAGCAACTTAGACGAAATCGAAACAATCGTCAAAGCTGGTAAACAAGCCATTGTCACCGACCATCACGCGCCCGGTAAGATACTGCCCGGCTGCTTAGTGGTACATCCGGCATTAGCCCCAAATTACCATCATGATTTACCAGCTTTGACGGGGAGTGGTGTAGCATTTCATTTGCTTTGGGCAGTGTGCCGAGAATTTGGCGCACCGCCTCCGCTCGAGTACAGCGACCTGGCGGCGATTGGCACAATTGCCGACCTCGCACCATTACTAGGCGAGAACCGCGCTTTGGTCAAAGCTGGACTGGCGCAGATGGCTCACTCGAGATGGATTGGGATAGAAGCCATGTTGCGCCAAAAAAATATTGTTCATCCAACTGCCATGGATGTTGGCTTTATCATTGTGCCACGAATCAATGCGGCTGGGC
>JANNEE010000324.1:0-2579 GCA_031388325.1 Deinococcales bacterium | reverse complement strand
CACAAAACCAACCGCAGCAAAAAAAATTGGAATTAAGGTCTCGAGAACCCACGGTATGCTACTGACACCGACCACGCTTTGACTCGAATTATAAAATGCCCAAAGTAGAACCAACACTGTAAAACCAGCCGCCATACCCGTAATACCCGTGGTTTTAGGATTCGGTTTTTTAGCAAAAACGGTGACCAGCACTGCCACCGCCACAATAAAAATAAGCCAGAATTGTGGTTCGACAAAAGAAAATCCAAATGGTGTAGGCGCAACTAAATGCCTCGAGTACGCCCCTGTTAATTGCGCCAAAGGATGCACAAAAAAGACAATTAAAGCCCCAATCGCTCCAGCCACCATTAAACGCCGAGCGCTGCCTTGGGCTAATAGCGTTGCAGCGCAAAGCAAGACTGCCAAAATAATATAGGTCAGAATCATATGCCCCCCAACCCTTTAACCCTGCTCATAAATCCGCCACGCTACCCGCGTAAATTCGGTCAACTTCGGCATCGGTTAATTGATTTGGTGTGCCATCAAAAATCAGTTTGCCTTTGTTAAAACCCAAAATTCGTTCGGCGTACTCACGGGCAAGCTCGAGAACGTGGATATTGACAATCACGGTTATCCCATCCTTAGTAAAACTTTTCAGTAAATCCATAATCACACCACTGAGTTTGGGGTCTATGCTGGCGGTTGGTTCATCTGCCAGCATCAGTTTGGGTTCTTGCACCAATGCCCGAGCAATCGCGACCCGTTGTTTTTGCCCGCCTGATAAATGACTGGCGGTGGTATAGATTTTTTCCTCGAGTCCAACCCGTTTTAGGGCTTGTATCGCCAGGGCTTTATCGGCACTCGAGAACAATCCCAGCACCCCTTGTAAACGCCCGTAATAGCCCAAACGCCCCGATAGGACATTCTCAAAAGCAGTTAGGCGCTCGACCAAGTTAAATTGTTGAAAAACAAAACCAATGCGGCGGCGTAATTTGCGTAAATCGCGCCCACCGGCAAAAGCAATGTCCTGGTCTTCGATGAGAATTTTACCAGCACTGGGGTCGTTTAAGCGGTTTAAGCAACGCATAAAAGTGCTTTTACCCGCCCCTGAAAGTCCGATAATACAAACAAATTGTCCATCAGGGATGGTTAAGCTGACATCATCAAGGGCTTTTGTTCCATCTGGAAAAACTTTAGATAAGTTCTCGACTTTAATCATCTAGCCTGAGATGATACCAGCTTTAAGATCATTTTATAAATACATCAATTCCAGGTCTTCGCCAGTTTCAAGTTTTTGCTTGGCTAGTTTAGTAAGCGCAATACCAGAAGGGGCTTGATTCTCGAGGTGTTTGGCGTTGGCTGGAATCAGCGCTATAAATTCTTCACGGGTTCTTTTACCAATCGGCAGAATGGTTTTGATACTCGAGCCAACTTGGTAAATGGCACTGTAAACATTGCCGCGCAGGGCATTAAGGCTAACCGCAACCACCCCTGATTCTTTGGCAGCAATGGCTTCAAGCGTCGGAACACGTACCACTTGGGCTTGCCATGCTTGAGCCAACCCAAGGGCATAACTGGCAGCCACACGAACCCCAGTATATGAACCGGGTCCTGCACCAATGGCAATAATTTCGGCTTGAGGTGCGCCAAATTCGGTTAGATAGTGGCTGATTTTTTCGGCATGAGCGCGTTCGACATGGTGTATGGCTTCGCGCACTTCTTGACCGTCTGTCCAGCCAAGAACAAGATATGGGGTGCTGGTCTCGAGGGCAAGGATGTTCATAGACGTTCGATTTTTATTTTGTTGCCAGGTAATTTTAAGCGGTCTTGTAAATCTTGGACTAACTCCACAATACTTTGATCAAAGATATTAAACACTGGTGGTGGGTTCGGGTCTGAAAGCACCGTAATAACCACAATTTTTTTCTTGTCGTTTTCGCGGATATTATCGGCTCTAAAATAGGTTTGGGCAGATTGTCCAGCTATTTTAATCCACAGCGCATTAACGGCTGTGCCACCCGAATTTAAGGCTCTAAAAATAAATCCGTGACCAGCCGATTTTTCGCGCATTGAAATGGTCATTTGGGTTAAAGTCTCGAATGAGTCTGTGCCTTCAAGCGTAATTCGGGCGTATGCACCAGCATAACTAGGAATTTCAGTAACAATTCTTTGGCTTGAAGTGCAAGAAATCAGGATCATACCAATAAAGGCAATCAGGTATCTTTTCATGCTAAGAGCTTACCGAATTTCGGATGCTAGTTTCACCTTAAGTCCATGAGAAACACCCACAGGCAAATTTTACTTTAAGCAGTAGAATAATTTATGGTCATTTTCGATGAGCGGTTTATTGACAATCAAAAAAATTGGTTCACGGGAGTTACCCCTGATTATGTGCTGACGCTCGAGCCAGAGCGCTATGTGTTTGAGCATTTACGAGAAAAAGGCAGTTGGATGGTTTGGAAAGATTGTGGTTTTTACTATGATAAACCCAAGTTTAAGCTGCATCTGGTGACCCAAAAACTCGAGGGTGTGGATAATAATGGTTATGGTCTTGTCTGGGGCTTAGAGGATAGCAGCAATTGTTTTGAATTTGTGATTTC
>JANNEE010000264.1:0-3243 GCA_031388325.1 Deinococcales bacterium | reverse complement strand
CACAAAAGCCGCCATGAAAGCCGAAAAGTACATTGCTGACCTAGAAGACCAATTGGTTGCCGCCGATTAAACAGCTAAAAAAATCCCCGCTAGTGCGGGGATTTTTCTCAAAGCTCAGAGCTTATCTATTCCAGCTAAAGCCTTCTTTGCCATAACTGCGTAATCTATTGCCATCGGTTAAAGAGTACCCATGACTGACTTGGGTACGTGAAGTGTACGACTCGAGCCAATCACCAAAAGCGGTCACTAAGCTGCTTGGTACGTCCTTCTCGAGTTCAAAGGCTTTTAAGAGGGCATTCAGTCCAGCATCAATTTCGCTGCGTGGGGTGCGAATTGGGGCAGTAAAGGACAAACCATTGATTCGACTTGGAAAAGCAATGGCTTTGAACAACGGGTTATCAAGCAGAGGTGCAGCCGCTAAGTTCATCTCGAGCTTGGCTTTGTTGGCACTAATCACAATCGTGTTGTTTTTATTGACAATGTACACCGCTTCGCTCACCCTTCCTTCGCTGCTGGTTCGCTTGTACTCGAGGGTATCAAATCCACCAAGTTTAATGCGTTCTAAAGTGGTGGTGTAGGTTGGTGCGACTGGTTCAGGGTTCTGTACAGGTGGGGTTGGGGCAGTGGTTGCTGGGGTGGCTGGGCTAACTGTGGCTGGTTTGACTGGTTCTTCAACGGGCTTGTTCATTTCGGTTCTGATGGCGGTCTCGAGGTCGGTTAAGACCAATGCACCATCTTTAGAATTGTTGTAATACACCGAGTCCGTGCTGGGGCTAAGCAATGAACCAAAACCACTTAAGACTGAGCCAAGTCCAGCCGTGGTCAGTAAGGTTTCTGGATTGATGCTGTTGCTGCCGCCAACTACTGCCCATTCGTTGCCAAGGCGGTCTTTAAGACGAGCAAAAGCACTGAGTAAATCTTTTTGCTCACTTGCACTAAACTCGAGGTCTGGCAACCAAGTGCCGATATAATCTAACCAACCACTGGTGTCGGTGGCAAGCACTGCCGCACTTGGCGCAGTGATCGGCAATTGTTTAAGTAACTCGAGACTGCTTGGGGTATAGGTCAGTAATTTTAGTAAGGCAGCATCGCCGCCGTTTGGATTGAGTTGGGTGGTACTTCTGGTTTCCATGCCATCAGTCACAATACTCGAGGCACTGGCAGTAACATTTAAGGTTCTTAGAGTGTTCAAAAAACGCTTGGGGACATCTTTATCTCGAGCTAAAAGCTGCGAAACACTGGTTAAGTTAATCATTTGCTTCAAAAAACCGTCGCCCGTGTTCTGCAAGGCGGTCACATAATTGATATTATTGACCAGCACCGGTAAAACTTGACCATTGACCCGACGCAAGTACGAGCGCAATAAATCGGCATTGGTGGATAAGTACAATAAATTATTGCCTACACCCAAGGCAATACCATCATTTACAGCCAAAAAGTTACCTTCACGGATGCGTTGAGCGGGTTTGAGATTACGAATTTCATCATTAAAGAGTTTGCTCAAACTGTTTACGATTGGATTGCCCGAGGTTAAACGCACCGAAACCAGCACTTGAGGTTGGTTCTGCACAGTGTATGCGCCAATTGCGATGTCTTTAATCGAGGCAATCATGGTGCGAACTGTGATGTCTCGTAAAGCCCCCGGAATTTCTTCGCCCAGTTCGCTTTTTAGGGCATCATTTAAGAGAACCCCTAAAAACTTCTGGGTATCCTCACCAAAAGAGCCTGTGGCTTTGACCGATTCCTGCAAATCCTTGGCTTCAAAAACAGCCAAAGGGAAATCTGGGAAATACCGAGTTAATGGCGTAGCCCATGCACTCGAGGAAAGTGCCAATAGAGAAGCCGTGAGATATAAATGTTTTTTCACAAAAAAACTATAGCACCAAGTCAAAAAACCTTTGTCTCATCTTTGACAAAGACTGTTTACCAAGCGCTCGAGTGCCGTTAAGCCAACCATTAAACTGCTTGGCTCGACCCATTCATCCAAACGGTGCGCGTTACCGCCAAGATAGACCCCAAAACCAATCGAAGGAATATTATAAGGCACAGCCGCATTGGAGTCGGTGCTGCTGGCAACGCCTCGGGACTGAATCCCTAAACCCTCGAGAACTTCAGTCGCCGCCTGCATTAAAAAACCATTTTGGGTTATGCCAGCTGGTCTATCGCCCACCAACTCGAGATGATGTTCCACTTTGGCGCGTTTAGCGCCGCGCTGTACGGCAAAACGGGCTTCTTTATCGAGTTGTTCTAAGGTTCGTGAATCCAAACTGCGTAAATCCAGTAAGAACTCGGCACTGGCAGCAATACTATTGACACTGACCCCACCAGAGACCGTACCAACACTGAGGGTACTGCGCGGCTCGAGTGGCACAGCAATTTTATAGAGTTCATGAATCGCCTCTGCTAAACCATGAATACTCGAGGGATTACCCGCATTGCCCCAAGAATGCCCTCCTTCGCTCGAGAACGAAACACGGTAACGCCGTACTCCAACAGCTTGATTGACCAGCAAACCAACATAGCCATCCACAGCAATAAAGGCATCTATGTCGTCTTTGTGCTGTGCCAAAAAATGCTTTGCGCCGCGTAAATCGCCTAAGCCTTCTTCGCCTGTGCTTGCCACCAACCACAATTCGCAGGGCGCACCATGCACAGCTACATGTTGGGCATAGGCGGTCAACACGGTTAAACTTGCGGCATTGTCACCAATTCCAGCCCCGATAATCCGTTTGCCATCATGCCGCATCTCGAGGTTGGTACTGGCATCAAAAACCGTATCCAAATGGGCTGCCAAAGCCAAACGCCGCCCACCCGAACCGACTTTGGCAATCACATTTCCAGCCGCATCAATGTGCGGCTCGAGACCAAAACTCGCCCAACGCGAGGCAATTAAACTGGCGCGTTGACCCTCATTAAAGGTCGGCGCGGGGGTCTGGGCAATCTCGAGCAGCAATTTAGTAAGTGATTCAGTCGACAACATGAGAGAGTAGTCTACCCTATAACTCAACGAGCCAAACGCAACACGCCATCTAAACTTTCAAATAACTGATTGCCAAAGCGCTGGTCTTTAGATAATTTCCAAGTATTGCCAACTTTGACCAAGGAAATTTTAGCATCCTCGGTCATTCGAGCCACATTTGGGGCAGACATGGCTTTTTTGAACAACGCCAAAATTTCTTTTTGCATTTCTTGTTCTAATTTCTCACGGTTTTGACTGTTTGCACCGAGCATCAGTTTTTTAAG
>JANNEE010000219.1:0-10115 GCA_031388325.1 Deinococcales bacterium | reverse complement strand
GGCGCTCAAGGCTCGAGACCTCAAACTCGAGGAACTGTTCAAAAGACAAAGCGGTTTTGACCGGCGAGGAACGCATACGCCATAATACCACGTTGACACAACCGCCCCCAGTCCGTAAACTAAGCACACGGCAATGACGAGAACCTGAGCAATCAGCATCACCTCCGAGCCAATGGAAGAAATGGTGGGCGAAAAAGCGCCCAATCACGTAGAACCATTCGGGAGCGCCCGACACAGCGTAGATTCTGCTCGAGGGCAGAAGACAAGGCTCGAGAACCGCAAGGCTCGAGTGAAGTTGGGTGGTAACGCGCTTTTTCAATTGCGCCCCAGCATGACGCACAATGCGTCGGCTGGGGTTTTGCTATAGGAGTTGACTATGGAAATAATTAGCTTACGACTCACAAATTTTCGGTCTTTTGAAAGTCTTAACGTCAAATTTCATAAAAATCTGACTGTTTTTGTTTCTGAAAATGGTGGGGGAAAAACATCGGTTCTTGAAGCAATCAACATCCTTCTGAGTCGGTTTGCAACTCAACTCATTCGTAAAGATGGGAAGTCACTGATTCAAAATGACATACGAGTTGACAGTAAGGACAAGTTAGTTGATTCTACGCAGATTGGTTTGCTGGCAAACATCTCTACTCAATATATAGGACTGTTGGCAGCCAAACGCCGTGATAAAAATACAAAAATCATTTCAGAGCAAACTGAAATAGATTTTGGTATCGCTAAAGAAATTAAAACGGATGGGGCTTTTGAAGAATTTATAAAAAATCTACTTGCTTCCGAGAATAGTAATCTATCCTATGAATTACCTTTAATTCGTTTCTATGGCACAAATCGTGTTTTTCTCGAGGAAGTAGAGCGAAGAACCGATTTTCGTAAGCAGTTTAAGCGATTTGAAGCCTTAGAAGGCGCTTTTGGGGCAGTGAGTAATTTTCGTACCATCTATGAACGCTTTGATTATTTTGAACGTCTCGAGAACGAAGCTCAAAAGGAACGCAGAGATTTTGAATATCAATTACCAGACTTAAAAGCCATGCGTGAAGCTATCCAAATCATGCTTCCAGGATTTACGCATCCCCGTACCAAACTTAAACCCTTACAATTTGTAATTGATCAAACACTCGAGGATGGAACTGTTAAAACACTCCGTCTTTCCCAGCTTAGTGATGGCTTTCGTACTGTGTTAGCCCTTGTTATGGACTTATCGTTACGAATGGCGCAAGCCAATCCATTTTCGGAAACTGGTAGTGATCCACTGCACCAAGAAGCCATTGTTATCATTGACGAGATAGACTTGCATTTGCATCCAATGTGGCAACAACGAATTCTCGAGGATTTACGACGTACTTTTCCAAACACACAATTTATTGTTAGTACCCACAGTCCACAAGTTTTATCTACAGTTCCAGCAGAATGTATTCGGGTTATTGAAAACAATCAGATTTTTGTTCCTTCTGGTACAGAAGGGGCTGAGTCAAATCGAATCCTAAAACGCATTTTTGGAGTTGACCCTAGACCGCAGAACAATGCAGCAACCTTAGAGTTGCTCGAGTATCAAGACCTTGTTTATAAAAACCAATGGGATTCACCTCGAGCCAAAGAATTACGAACGATTTTAGACCAACGCTACCTTGGCGAAGAACCAGCTTTACTCGAGGCTGATTTATTCATTGAGAACCGCACTTGGGAGCTAAACCAATGAAACCAGTTCTTAAAAATCTCGTTGCCCCTAAAGAATTAACGGCTTTTGAGCGTGACGATCCAAAAGCCACTTGGGAAGAATTACGAAACTTTGAAAATGTATATGCTGGTATCAGAGACCAAATCATCAACGATCAATATGGACTCTGTGCTTATTGCGAATGCAAAATATCAGGTTATGAACCACTCACGACTCGAGTAGAACATTTTCATCCAAAGTCAGATGTAAGCAACCCCTTAATCAATTGGGCAATACTTTGGTCAAATATGATTGGCGTTTGCAATGGCGGTGATAAACCTTACTTACATGAACGCAAACCCCCTTATCCGCTACCCGAAAACCTGAGTTGTGATTCGCACAAAAATCATATGGAACAAATCGGGAAAGTACCAAAAGATTGCGAAGGCTTTATTCTCAATCCATTAACCATCATTGCATCCCCTTGTTTGTTTTGGTTTAATCCAACAAACGGTTTTCTCGAGCCAAATGAGCATTGTGAAACCATTCAATTGGAATCTAATAAATTTAGCAGTGTTTTTGAATTGGTCGAAAACACAATAAAAATACTTAACTTAAACTGTGACCGACTGGCACAACAACGGCTTATTGTATTCAGAAACATAGAACGCAACAAAAAAGAATGGCGAAATGCCAACCGAGACGTGACCCTAAACTTAATCAGTCGTTATTTAGATTATCAATGGAGACCGTTCTTCACAACAATTCGTTTATGTCTTGGGCAAGTTGCTGAGCAATACTTAAATAAACTTGACTTTAGAGGATGAATTGTATGACAGCAAATAACAGTATCTCGAGTATTTTTATGCACAATGTCTCGAGAATTCAAAACCAATCAATCGTGGGGGCGAACCCCTGTGTTCGCCCTGCTAGGATGGTATTTCTCGAGATGAACCAATTGGATTTAATAAAAATGATTCAAAGGGAATTCCAAATTATATCTTCTCACAGGGCGAATACAAGATTCTACGAAAACCAAAACCACATGCAAACGAGTGTTCGCCTTGCCACACAATGCCCAGATTACAAGGAGCAAATATGCAAAATTTAGACATTAAATTAGAAACATTTTGGAATTGGAAAATTATTTTATTTATAATGTATCTCAGTACAAAAACCTTTGGTGTCCTTATTGATGATTCCATTTTTGTGCGCTTTGAATCGAAAGTTAGTGTATATAAATTGTCGGACGCGGGTTTAATCGCAAAAGAGTTAAACGATGTAAATCATATTGCATTCTCAAGTATAGAAGGCATAAGCCACAGAGTTTTTATCACCGAAAAAGATAATCTAAAGAATGATTTTTTAGGTGCAAAATTTCGTGAATCTCTAATAAATTTTTTCATTCCATTAATGGCACTGATTAGTTATCTTGCACAGGCTCATGAAGCGCGTAATTCGTATAAAAAAGCACTACTTTGGCTCAGGGTTGGCTTTGGAGTTGCGATTGGCTTTTTGTTTTTGGGATTTATCGATCATTTTGCTTTAAGGTCAGTTTTATTTGCCGAAACACTCAAAAACATTCCAACAATTACAGGTTATGCCTACCCTGAGAGCTTAATCCACTTTTTTGTTCAATGTGGAGCAGCCGGAGTTTTTGCTTACATGGAATCAAAAACTCGTAAAAAAATTCAATCAGCACAAATCGTTCAAGCATCACCATTAACTTGAGAGGTCATCATGAAATTTAATGAAGTCAGTCCGCAAGTCAGTTACAAAGACATCGAAGCCACCGTTCTCGAGTTCTGGAAATCTCGAGACACTTTCGGGCAGACCGAACAAAAACCTGCCCCTAGCGGCGAATTTGTTTTTTACGAAGGACCCCCTACCGCCAATGGGCAACCCGCCATGCACCACGTTCTGGCTCGAGCTTTCAAAGATATTTTCCCACGTTTTAAGGTGATGAATGGCTTTCATGTTACTCGTAAGGGCGGTTGGGATACGCACGGGCTGCCTGTTGAAATCGCGGTTGAGAAAAAAATGGGCATGAAGGGGCGCAATCATGGTTCATCCCGTGCCGAACTCGAGGAATTTAACCGCTTGTGCCGTGAATCTGTATTTAGCAACATCAAAGACTGGAATTATTTTACTGAACGCCTTGGCATGTGGGTAGACCTCGAGAATGCCTATGTGACCTATAAAAACGAGTACATCGAATCAGTGTGGAATTTACTGAAGCGCTTATGGGATAAGGGTTTGGTCGAACGTGATTTTAAGGTTGTGCCAGTCTCGCCGCGCATTGGCAGCACGCTCTCTAAAGCCGAACTAGGCGATGAGAACTCTTATCAGATGGTAGATGACCCAAGTGTCTATGTGCGTTTGCCTGTGAAACTCGAGACCACCCCAGAAGCCTTAAAAGAAAGTCTCGAGGCGCAGGGTGTGGATTTAACCATACTCGAGCAGCCCGCTTTGATTGTGTGGACAACGACCCCGTGGACACTGCCAAGCAACACCTTAGCTGCCGTCAATCCGAATCTCGAGTATGCACTGTGCAACAGCCCGATGGGTCATGTCATCATTGCTAAAAACGCAGTTGAACGAATCTCGAGCCTCCACAAAGAAGCCCCACCACTCGAGGTGTTGGCAACCTTCAAGGGCGAACTGATGCACTTTTGGCAGTATGAACAGCCTTTCCCAGAAGTATTTGAAGAACTTGACCTAAACAAAGACAAATTTGCCCCACCGAAATCCACAGCCGTAGGGGCGGGGCTTGCCTCGCCCAATACCCCACCCCACCCAAGGGCGCACATTGTTGTCTTAGCCGATTTTGTTGGCGACGAGGACGGCTCTGGGCTTGCCCACCAAGCCCCAGTCTACGGCGCAGAGGACTTGGAGGTCGGTAAATCCTACGATTGCGTTCTCTGCTTTGGCACAAATGGCAACGGCATCATGCAAGTCACCGATGAGCGCGGCAAGTTCTTTAAGGATGCCGATAAAGGCTTAATCAAAACCATGAAAGAACGCGGCGTGATGTACCACGCGGGAACACTCAAGCACCGTTACCCGTTTCATGACCGCACCGGCGACCCGATTTTATATTTTGCCCGTCCGAGTTGGTTTATTCGCACCGAGAAAATGGCAAAACGCATGTCCGAGACCAACCAAGCCATCAATTGGGTACCTGAACATATCCGTGATGGGCGCTTTGGCAAATGGCTCGAGGGTAATGTGGATTGGGGCATTAGCCGCGAACGCTACTGGGGTTCGCCGTTGCCTTTTTGGGTTTCTGAGGATGGGCGCGATTATGTTTGTATTGGCAGTGTGCAGGAACTCGAGAACTTAATGGGCAAAAAACTCGAGAATGAGGATTTGCACCGCCCGTATATTGATGATGCGACATTTATCAAGGATGGTAAGAAGTTTTCTCGAGTCCCAGAGGTGCTGGATGTCTGGTTTGATTCTGGGGCAATGCCCTATGCCCAGTGGCATTTAATGCTTGGGGAGAATGGCGAAGCTCAAAATCTCGAGACCTTTAATAAGCACTTTCCAGCCGATTACATCTGCGAAGCAATTGACCAAACACGCGGCTGGTTTTATAGCCTTCACGCGATTGGGACGCTGTTATACGACCAACCAGTCTATAAAAATGTCATTTGTCTCGGGCATTTGGTGGACGAAAAAGGCGCAAAGATGTCTAAGTCCAAAGGCAATGTGGTCGAGCCTCTGCCAGCTTTTGACAAGTTCGGTGCGGATTCGGTGCGTTGGTACATGTTTACGGGTTCTGAACCGGGCGACACCAAACGTTTTTCGGAGCGTTTAATTGCTGAGGGGCAGCGCGGTTTTATCAATACACTTTGGAATGTCTACAGCTTTTTTGTCTTGTACGCCAATCTCGATAATCCAGATTTGACCACTGCACCACCACTTCTCGAGCGCCCAGAGATTGACCGTTGGCTTATCTCGAGACTCGAGGGCTTAGTGAATACCGTCACGGATGCACTAAATACCTATGATGCACGTAGAGGCGGTAAAGCACTGGAAGCCTTTGTTGATGAACTTTCTAACTGGTATGTGCGCCGTAATCGTCGGCGTTTCTGGACTCAGGACGGTGCAGTGGACTCGAGCGCCTATGCAACCTTGTACGAGGCGCTGGTCACGGTTACAAAATTAGCTGCGCCATTTACACCGTTTTTAAGTGAGAGCTTGTACCAGAATTTGGTCTGTGGTTTGGACTCGAGCGCCCCTGAAAGTGTGCATTTGTGTGATTTCCCAAAGTTTAACCAAGACCGTTTTGATGCTCAACTTGTTTCAGAGATGCAAGTCGTAATTCGAGTCGTGGATTTAGGGCGGGCAGCAAGAGGACAAGCCAATCTTAAACTGCGTCAGCCATTACAAGAAGTCATGCTTCGCGCAAGGGAAAACGCAGATAATGTGGCGCTGGAGCGGTTCTCGAGTACCATTGCCGAAGAACTGAATGTCAAAGCCGTAAAGTTACTCGAGGAAGGCACAACCCTGATTTCGTATAACTTAAAGCCAAATCTGCCAACCCTTGGGCGCAAATACGGCAAGAATATCCCTGCCATCCGAACCGCATTACAAAATGGGGACTCGAATAAAATTGTCTCAAGTGTCAATCGTGGTGAAAACTTTTTACTAGAAACCACGGATGGTGCTTTTGAACTCGAGCCAGCCGATGTTCTGGTGGATGCGAAATCGCCAGAAGGCTTTGCTGCCGTGGAACAAGATGGTTTATTGGTGGCGTTTACCACAACGCTTTCTCAGGATTTAATTCTCGAGGGCTTAGCTCGGGATTTACTGCGAGCCGTACAACAAGCCCGTAAAGATTCTGGCTTAGAAGTCAGTAACCACATTGCCCTACGCCTAAACTTGTCTGGCGACACACTCGAGGCAGCCAAGGCTTGGGAAGCCACTTTGCGTGAAGATACGCTTTGTGATTCACTCGAGTACGCCACGCCTTTGCCCACAGATTTTGTGGTCAGTCTCGAGGAAGGTGGACAAATCGGATTAGCAAAGGTCTGAAACAAATTTTTCGTAAGGGCGAACCCCTGTGTTCGCCCTATAGGACGGGATAAATTAAAATCCCTCGAGAATTTATCATACAAAGAATCAATGGCTCTAACCTGACCGTTGGCACAGTTAAGCAATTTATTTTTTATGATACGCTTCGCCCCGTATGTTTAGCCGTAAGCGTTTGCGAAACTTTCAACCCCCAATCCGACAATTACTATTGTTGGGTTTAGTTGTTTTACAAAGTATTGCCATTATCGCGCTGCTTTTGGCGGCTCGAGCCAACACCTCAACTTTACAACTCGAGAATGCTGGAATGATTATGCAGCATGTTTCCGAAAGTGTTCTCGAGCGCACCCAACGTTTTCTTGCCCCCGCCGAACAATCGGCTCGAGTGCTACAAGGCTTAATCAATCGTGGTTCACTTACGCCTAAGGGACGGGCTTTTGAGGATTATTTGCTCGAGCAGTTGCGGGCTGTGCCTCAATTGACTGGTCTGTACTTTGGTGGCAACGATGGTGGTTTTATTTTTGCTCGGCGTGAAAATTATGGTTTTAGCTTTAAGGAAATCGAAGTCGCTCAGGGTCGTCGGGTGATTAAGTTCAGAAAACTTGATGCAAAAACAACGATTTTTTCTCAGTCAACAATTATAGATGATGGTTACGACCCTCGAGTTCGCCCTTGGTTCAAGAAGGCTCTAAGTCGAAATGCCCTGATATGGACAGGACCTTATGTTTTTTTCACATCACAGCAACCGGGTATTACCGCCGCCTTGCCTGTTACCAAAGCAAATGGTCAAAAAATCGGTGTAGTTGGGGTTGATATTGAAATTTCGGTCTTGTCCGATTTTATGAGTCATATTCCGACCAGTCAAAATGGCGCAGCTTTTATTGTCACCAAAGCTGGTGAGGTTGTGGGGCTGCCAGATTTAACCAAGAAACTGCAACCCAACAGCCGAACCTTGCCTAAATTACTTGAAATTGGCAGTGTCCAAGCCATTGCTTTACAAAAATTAGGGGCAAAAACCCAGAGTTTACAGAATTATCAGGTTGCTAACAATCAATGGGTGGGTTTGATGCGTCCTTTACTGATTAACCAAGATGCCGATTGGTTGCTGGGTATTCATGCGCCAAAAAATGATTTTGTCGGCTCGAGCGAAGCAGTTTTTAACCGTCAATTATGGCAAATTGTTGTAGTCAGTTTTTTGGTGATTATCTCTGCAATTCCTTTGATTTGGAGAATCTCGAGTCCGATAGACACTTGGTATAAACGCGCCACCACCGATGAATTAACCCAACTGCTCAACCGCACCGAATTTATTGACCGCGCCAAAAAAATCCTCAGTCAAACCAGCACTTCAAGTGTAGTCGTGATGTTTGATTTGGATAAATTCAAAACCGTCAATGATGTCTTCGGGCATGATGCTGGTGATAAAGTCCTGAAAACCATCACCAGTCGTTTATGTGAACGGGTACGCCCTTATGATTTGGTTGCCCGTTTTGGTGGCGATGAATTTGCTTTGTTGCTGCCAAATATCTCACCAGAAACTGCTGAAGAACGACTCGAGCAGTGGCGCTTAGAAATTGTTGAACCGTTTAAGCAAATGGTCAGTGTCAGCGTTGGTATGGCAGAAATCAACTCGCCAGAACAACTCGAGCAAAAGCTGACCGAGGCTGACCAAGCGCTTTTAATGGCAAAACATACTGGCAAAAACCGAATTATTCAAAATCCACAAAATATTATTCTTGGCTAATGTCCGAGTAACCCTTGAACACTGGCTTTAAGGTCAGTCGAAGCAACTAAGCTCGAGCCGACCAGCACCGCATTAAAGACACCCTCGAGCGAAATCAACTCAGCGCGGTTTGAGTACCCAGATAAGGCAATCAGTACCCCTTCAAAGTCGTATTCTCTTGCCAACAAGCCAAGTCTTGGGGCTGTGCCGAGGTTTATATCTAAGCTGATTAAATCGCGGTTATTGACCCCAATGATTTTCGAGCCAGCTTCTAGGGCAATATCGAGTTCATCTTCGGTGTGAACCTCGACTAAGGCATCTAACCCGACCGTGTGGCAAGCCTCGAGATAAGTTTTGGTGAGTTTGCCCAGCACATTTACCAAGAGCAGCACTGCCGATGCTTGGGCTTGGACAGCTTGCTCGAGCATCGCGGGATGAAGTACAAAATCCTTACAAAGCGTCGGTAGTGCCACTTGGCTCGAGACCAGTGTCAAGTCCTCAAAAGACCCTAGAAAGCGTCGTGGTTCGGTCAGCACCGAAATCGCACTTGCACCGCCGTCGGCGTAGGCTTGGGCTGCCTCGAGTGCCGACAAGCCAGTGTTCAAGTCACCGCGTGGTGAAGCGCGTTTTACCTCGGCAATCAGTTTCAGTTTTGAGCCAGTTAGGGCATTTTCAAAACGCCGTGTACTTTCTCGAGCGATTAATTCATGGCTGGCATCGGTGTAATCTAAGGCTCGTTGACGACAAATATCGCCCAATGTACCTTCGAGTTTTGAAACATCTGGTAATTCCATACCTCAAGTATGACACGACACCACGCCCTCGAGGATGACACGACACCACGCCCTCGAGGATGACACGCCCTGCACACAACCCGTTAAGCTAGTAGCCATGAAAGCCCTGATTTTTGATTTTGACGGCACAATCCTAGACACCGAAACTCCTGAATTTACGGTTTGGACGGCGCTTTATAAACGTTTTGGACAAGTTTTAAGTGCCACCGATTGGGGTCGCGGAATTGGCACTTGGGGTGGTTTTGACCCTTGGCTTGACCTTGAAGAAAAAGTTGGACACGAACTGCCTCGAGAAACCCTGCAAAGCGAACATCGGACTGAGGTACTGCGCTTAATAGCGGCTTCTGATTTGCTGCCCGGCACAAAAGACTTGATGATCAAAGCAAAAGCATCTGGCTTAAAACTTGCGATTGCTTCCTCGAGTGACCATGATTGGGTCTCTGGCTGGACACAAAAACATGGCATTCTCGAGTTGTTCAATGCCCTTGCGACACGTTATGAAGTTGAAAATGTCAAACCAGACCCAGCGCTATTTTTATTGGCACTGCATAAACTTGGTGTTGCCCCGCACGAAGCCCTAGTTCTCGAGGATTCGCCAAACGGCGCAAAAGCGGCTCTAGCGGCTGGAATTGCTTGTGTGGTGATACCAAACGCTGTGACCAAGCACCTCGAGTTTCCAAGTGGGGTGATTCGGCTCGAGTCGTTAGAAAACGTGACACTCGAGGATTTAGAGCGTAGAGTGAAGCCATGAAATTATCTGAAAGCGAAATTACAGCGCGTTTAAGCCACTTACCCGATTGGACATTTAAGAATGGCAAACTGACTCGGTTTTTTAATTGCCCGACCTATGCCAGTGGTGTAGCCTTGGCAGTAGAGATTGCAATGTTATCCGAGA
>JANNEE010000218.1:0-2824 GCA_031388325.1 Deinococcales bacterium | reverse complement strand
ACGACTTTATCTTGACAACCGGAAGCCAATTCGCGTTCCAGTGGTCTTTTTAGGCGTTCACGCAGTTCGTCAACAGTTGGCACACCTCGGATTTTAACATATTCTGTTTTGGGCGAAATAATAGAAAAATGCCAATGACACTTAAGGCATCATTGGCATTTGAAGGTACAAAACTTTATTTCAAATCAAACGACACTTTGATTTGGTCTGTGCCTACCAACGTGGATTTCAAGGACAAGGTAAAGTTCTTAAAGCTCAGACTTGCCTCGAGACCTTTATCCATCATTGTGCCGCCCATTGCATCGCCTGGCTTGTCCATTGCTCCACCTGGTTTGTCCATTGCGCCACCCGGTTTGTCCATCGCTCCATCGGCGGGTTTGTCCATTGCGGCGGCTGGTTTGTCCATTGCTCCACCCATCATCGCATCGCCGCCCATATGGGTTACTTTCCAACCTTGTTTTGCAAAAGCAGTTTCATGGAACTTAAAAGGTTCGGCGGCATCCTTACCTTTGTAGACCAAAACAACACTTTTACCAGAGTTACTGCGTGTCAAAATTGGTAGTTGGGTGTAAGCAGCGATATTGACCACTTCGCCAGTCACCCGACCATTTTGCAAAGCACTCGAGGTTAAACGCAGAGCAGGAGCAGCGAGGGCGATTCCACCAACGACAACAGCAGCAAGAGCTAAAGCAATACGATTCATAATTTTCTCCTAGGGCGTAACAACCCATCGTCACCAAAAAGGTCACGGGCATAACAAACAAATGAGGATCGCAAAAAAGTTCTAACGACTCGAGTCCGTCAAACATTGGTGCGTCAGCAGAAGATACGGGCAATGGTGCGAAGAAGTTCAATTGGACTTGAGTCCACTTAACGGATTTCTCTGGACCGAATCAGCCAGACACCGGCAATTAAAAACCCGGCATTGGCAAGCCAAGGGGCAATAAAGGCGGGCAGCACGCCCATTTGCCCTAGGGTGCGCCCAAGAAACAAAGCCGCGTAAAAACCAATCGCAATCAGCACTGCGTAACCAAAAGCGGTACTCGAGTTGCGAGCGCCCCTTGAAGCCACCGCCACACCAAAAAGTAAAATAATAAAACTGGCAAAAGGTAGGGCTGTTTTTAAGCCAAGCTGCGCTGCAACTTCGCGTTTTTGTACCCCTTCGGCTTTTTGATGGTCAATATATAAATCCGAAATACTGCGTGGGTCTTCAAAACCACTGCCGTCGTTTTCGGCAACCAACTGATCGGTGGTTTTTTTAATTGGCACACTGGTTTTGGCGTTTGGCTTCAATGAACCACGGAAAATCTCGAGAAAAGCATTCTGCGTCCAAGTAGGGGTAATTTCATCAGGCGGTGGAAAAAAATCGTGGTCTACCGTATACTTACGAAAACCAACCATCTCGAGCCGATTCTTGGTAATTTGGGCAGTACGAGCCAGCGTAATGCTTTGTTTGTTGCCGACCCATTCTTCAAGGCGGACATTCTCGAGCCTGTTACCACTGACCCCCGTAAAAAACAGAGTTTTACCGTCTAAGTCAAGGCGTTTACCCGCAATTCGGGTTAAGGCATTTCCCGAAACACCATCCCACCAAGTCACACTGACGAGTTGATTGGCTCGAGGGGCAATAAATTCTGAAACCACATAGCCCAAACCTGTCACCAACGCCCCAAAAAGCAGCACCGGACGAGCCACTTGCAGTAAACTGATTCCACCAGACTGCGCCGCCAGAAGCTCGTTTTCTCGAGCCAGCCGCCCAAAAACCATCAGGGCAGTAAAGACCGAAGCGATTGGGAAGGCTTGCAGTGCAAAATTGGGAATTTGGTATAGCATCCAAGGCAGCAACGACTTGGCGGGTAATGCCGATAAGAATGGTTGTGCCAGAATCCGCCAGAGCAGAAAAATACCAATGTACAAAAAAGTACCGATTAAAAAGTTGGGGATGGTTTCACGGGCTACCATACGCTCGAGTCGCGTCATGGGTGCATCCTAACTTTTAGGAAATAAGAAATAATGAGGCGCAAAATAAAATCAGGAGGCGTGATACTCGTGCCTCCTGAAAAACCTTGTCAGATTTATTCTTTAATCGTCAGGGTGGCGGCACTCGAACGTCCGCGGACACTCGGGTCGTACATCAGGTCGGCTGTGGTCGGTAAGGCAGTGAATGTACCGGGGGTTTGGGCGCGTAAGATAACCGTAAATTCTTGTTCGCCACCAAAAGTATCGGCATAGAGTTCTACGCGGTCTTGGTAGATTTCGCGTCCAGAATACCAGTACCACCAACGATAGTAGGATTGAAAGCGGATTGGTCTGCCGGGTTCAAAATCCCAGCCGTTTTCGTTGACGGCGCTAAATCCAGCCGGTACGGGTTGAATCACTTGCAAATGGCGCATACTGCCGCTTTCGGGTTTAATACGGATATGCACCGCAATCATTTCGCCGACCTCGAGGGCTTGGGCTACACCATCTTTAATCAGGGGTACAGGAGTGTAATCATAATTACGGGCAGATTCGTTCCACTTTTTCTCGAGTTTGTAATAGGTTGGGGAGACGTTAATACCGCTCGACTCTGCCACCAAGCGCTCTGGTTCTCGGACATACTCGAGACTAGCGGCGTAATTCAGGTCGCCACGAACCTCTAAGGTGTTCTCGCCAATTTTAAGTTTGGGGTCTAAGTCGAGGGTTGCGCCTTTTTCGTCGATGGTTTTAACCGCGATTTCTGTGCCGTTCAGTAGCACCCGTACCGTTTGGTTGCTATCGGCGGGTTTGGGTAAGGCAAGCGCCGCAATGACGGTGGCGGCGGTATCTTGGGTACTCACCCACC
>JANNEE010000167.1:0-2042 GCA_031388325.1 Deinococcales bacterium | reverse complement strand
AGTGGGATTAAAAACCTTAGTCGCAATGACCCACCTCCACCAGATATTGTGGCTGTACCAGCTAATCCTCAAGTGCGCGATTCTAAGAATGCAAATTGGACGAGTGGAATGGGTTTGATCTTGGTTCTGATGCTGGCTTACTTTTTTTATGTGCAGAACCTTCTTCGCAACAATGCACCTGCTCGAGCCAAGCAAGTAAAGCAATCTAAGCACATTTGGGTTTGGTTACTCCTTTTTGGGCTGACTGGGGCTGTGCTGATTTTTATTCTTTTTAACTTAACTGAACCTAGCCAGCCAATAAAGGTACAACTTGACTCGAGCCAAACGGGTCTGTTGGCATTGTTGTTCTTTTTAGGCTTATTTGTTTTGTGGCGATTAAAAAAACCTAAACGTGGTCTGGTAAAATCCGAAAAATCACCAAGTCATGATTCAAACCTCGAGCAGTTACGCTATTTAGCCCCAAAAGATGCAGTTCGAGCCGCTTATTTTAGATGGTTGGTGTTGCTCCGTGACCTCGAGATTCGCCGCAGTCCAACCCAAACGCCACTTGAATTTCAGGGGCTGGTGCGGGTTTTACATCCTCAGTTAGAAGCCCAAACGCAAACCTTAACCGAGGCATACCAGCGTGTGCGTTACGGTACAACCCCGAGTCAAGATGAACTCGAGACGGTGTTAGAAGCCCTTCTCGTTTGGCAAAATCATGTTGCCACAATTTTGCCGCTTGATGTTACGCCGCAAATGGTAAGTTCTGCCTCGTGACCAGCACTGCCCAGCCAATCAGCACCGAACCAAAAAACCTGATGGCATTGTTGTGTCTTATCTTGGCTGTTCTCCCGTGGATAGAAACCATTTCTTGGATTCCCGCACTGGCAGCCGCTTTATTTGCATGGTTGGCTCGAGTTGCCAAAGGCTCTCGGCAATATGCAGCGTTCTCGAGTGTCTATGCAGCCGCGATTGTGTTTTTACTACCGCCGTTTGATTTTAGCAGTGCTATTTTTAATCGGCTTGAACCTTTTTTTATCACCCTAGCGCTCAGTTATGTGCTTGGTATGGCTTTGGATGGTATTCAAGACAGCACCCCTTGGGCATGGCTTGCGCCGTTGTTGTTGCTTATTTTTATGCCGAATGCCCTTGGTTTGATTGCCACTTTTGGGCTGGCACTGCTGGCAGCCTTGGAAAAACAACAACGGTACATCGGTCAAAATCCGTATCATCTCGAGTCTCAAACTGTACTGAAATTGACGGCAGTGGCACTGATAATTGCTGCCTTAGGATTTTTCTTACCCAAACCACAAATTTTCCAAGACCCCACAGGCGGCAAACCAATCAGTGCAGCGCAACCCGCCCAACCTAAAGAACAACCCAAATCTGGAATACAAGCCACCAGTAACCAGCCAATGAAAATTCCTGACACGAAACGCCTCGAGTCAAGCAGCGATGCACTTTTTCAAGCCACAAATGCAGTTTTATTGGCTGGCGTAATCATTTTAGCCGCCTTTTTATTCAATGCTAAACTCGAGCAGCGTAAAAAAACAGGGCAGAATTCACTCTGGGATTTTATGCCAATCATCGCTGGGGTGATTTTAGCGATTGCTGTCTTTGCATTGGCAGTGAATGCCCCAAACGGTGGTTCAAACCCAAGCATCAGTACCAGTTCGTCTTTGTCTGGTGGCTCGAGTACAACTGGTAAATCAGGGCAACTGCAATCAGAAGAAACTGCTGTGCAAAAACCAAGCCAAACTTCCTTTTGGATTCCCATTATTTTAACTGCCATTGGCTTATTTTTTGCCTACCTGATTTGGCGCAGTGCCAGAAAACAATTTTTAATCACCCCAGACTTTGAGCTAGAAATCACAACACCCTCGAGTAGCCCAAGTCAGCACGCCACCAACCGCGTTCGAGTCGCCTATCAAGCCTTTCTCGAGTACGCCCAAACCCAAGGTATCCCACGTCATAATGCCGAAACACCACTGGAATTTGCCATGCGTTACAGTCAAATGAACTCGAGAACCCAAGTCGCCACCATCACCCTGACCAATTTG
>JANNEE010000165.1:0-2606 GCA_031388325.1 Deinococcales bacterium | reverse complement strand
CCTAAACCAAACCCTCAAATCCCCAAGTCTCAACGCCGTCGGAGGTTCCGCCGTGAGCGTTAAACAATTGCGTTACACCATTACCCGCCTGTGCTTAGATTCAGGTAGCCTTGCTATCCTTAAATATCTCGAGCCTTACATTCCCAATGATGGTGTGCTGAGTGTGTTGCTTGATGGTGGGCGAGAAATTCGTCTTGAACCACGCGGCGGGCGTTTATACGGCTTAACTGATTTTTTTGCCCAACAAAAACTGGCGGTCAATGACGCGCTGATTTTCACACCGCTCGAACCTAAGCGCTGGCAATTAGAAGTCCAACAAAAAAATCGGGTTCAAAATACCAATCCAAGTGCTGTTGCTGCCGTTCCAGCCCTGATGGAAAGCATTGTCGAGGACGAAAGCTCGCATATTCGGGTGGTACGAAAACAACCCGCCGCCGTTTCGCCGTACCCAAGTGGCATTTTATACCCAAGCAGCGAAAAACCAGAGCCACTTGCCGAAGAAAAACCCGTGGTGCTTTCAAATATCGTGGCTAAAGTCGCACCGAGTATCCAAGCTGTGATTAAAACCTCCCCACTCGAGGCGTTAAATCATACTTTTAGTAGCTTTGGTTATAGCGTATCTACCCTCGAGAATGGCTTGCAACTCGAAGCCCAATTACCAAAAGGCACACACCGCATTGCTCTTGCGCTTGAAGGTCACAGCGATATTGGTGCGGTACTTAAAGCTGGACGACTCAACGGCGCAAAGTATTTAGCGGTTGCCACAAGCAGCGAACGGATTGGCTTAGTAGACACCGCTACTGCCTTTGGTCATGTGGTCAGGGTCGAACTCGAAGCCCTTGCAACCCTCGAAAAACTCCAAGAACACTTTGCGCTTAGTCCGCTTGAACTTGAAGGCTATTGGAACGCCGATGGAATCCGCCAAGATGCACTAGAAAGCATCCAACAAAGCATCAATCAACGGCTCGAGACACGCGGCGAATTTAGTTTTATTATGCTGGCGCTCAGGCATTTTAACGCCCCTTGCGCCATCACCCCAGAAGATATTGTGGCAAAACTCCCCGGCAGTGGTGTTGGCACAAGCACCGTGCTGCAAGTCCTCGAGACCCTAAGTAAAGCCCCATTTATGTTGGTCACACCGCTTGGCATGGGTGAATACCACCTTAAAACCAGTTTAGACCGCGGGCTTGAAGACTTAGCGGGCTATGTCTCGAGTGTCAAAATGCGCCTTCGGACTTCTTCACCACAAAAAGCTGACAGTACCCTGACTCGAGTACGCTAGGATGAACTTTTGCAAAGCCAATGGTTTAGCTTCTCAAACACTTAGGTCACAAAACTCATTGTCTAGCTACTGTCACTGACGCTGAAGTCCTCACAGTCGCAGTTATAGCCGTTAAATCTTGCCAATAATCACAAAAATGCGCTCTATTGGCTACAAGTTGCTGGTTTCATCCCAAAAAGCCTCGACCCAAGCCGTTTTAGTCGTCGTTTAGACAAACTCGCAGATTGGCTCGAATTACTTCTCGAGACCATAGGCGAGTTATACCGCACAGGACAGATTTATATCATTGATAGTATGCCCTTGAATGCTCGAGAAAACTTTTGACTTCAACGGCAATTTTTTCTGGTCGCGTTGGGCTATCAATAATGTTTCGGCTTTAATGTCTATGTAAAGGCGTACTCCTCCGTATTCAAGTGCTGTATTTTGTGCTGTGATTATCCAGCTATCTTTCTCAAGGGCTTTTCTTACTGTATGGTGGTACTTGTCAAGCGCTGGCAAGGTTGTGCTTTACTGTATTCTCATGGGTTTTTGTTCTGACTGATAGGCTCACCGCAAATTCTGATAACTCGAGAGTAGCACCCCTAAATCCAAACCACTTTTGACACTGCCCGCCGTCTTCTCGAGTTCCGCCCGTGCCAAATTCCCAATCACCCAAACAAATCCATTGCCAATAATTCTCGAGACAATCCGCGAAGTGTTGCTTGTCTTTATTGGTGCAAACACCATCACCAGCACACTAATCCCGTTACTGGCGCGTAGCTCGAGGGCGGGTAAGTTGTTCTTGCCAACCGTCCGTGGACGCAGGTCAAAAACACTAAACCCTTCGGGCAATTGTACCCCTGTTTGGCTCTGCACAAAATTCTCGAGTTTTGGCTTTGGTTCTAAGAGCATTAACTGCCGTGCTTGTTGCCGTGGCTTTGGGTTATTAAGGCTGGTAAACCGTGCATCGAAGGTAATATCGCCGCTCGAGTCGCGTTCTTGAATAGCAAGACGGAGTAACCATTTTTGGTCTATCCACAGCGTAAAACTAGGGGCGCTGCTGGCTTTTGGCTCGAGGTCAATGCGCCAAGTGTTGCGCCCAGCAATCGTTTCGCCAAGTTCGGCTTTGACATAAAAGTTTTTACGAATCCAATTGGCAGACAGTGGTGGTGGTGCGGGTAATTCTGTGCGGGTTTGTTCTGGATTGGCTCTGGGTGGAAAAATTTGTTTCTCGAGAACTTCACCACGAAGATTGGTTTGGGCTTCGCGTTCAAGGGCGTTAATCAGAAAAGCAATTGGGTTTTTTGGTGCTTCGGTTTGTGCAATGGCAAGGGTAGAGAGGTAA
>JANNEE010000119.1:0-4386 GCA_031388325.1 Deinococcales bacterium | reverse complement strand
GTAAAGCCAATGCCCAAACCTCGGAGTTGTTCGCGCAAAAGCCCTGCGATTTCGTATTGCCAGTAAGCGTGCCAGTTGGTGGCTGGACTCATTTCAATTCTCCCCGTCTTGCTGAGTTCAATTTTGTATGGCAGGTTTTGAAGGCTTTTATCTATCATTACGTCTTGCCAAGTCATAAATCTCCTTCTAATCCTAATTCTCCTCGAGCATAGGCGCGTAGCACGGTGCTGGCTTGGTGGATGCTGCTGGTTTCTTCTAATCCCATCTCGAGTAAATCATCTGGGTATCGGCTAAAATTGAAGGTGATGTCTAGGAGTTTGGCGGCTTGTTGTTCTCGAGAACTTTCTGGGATTTTCGGGGCTACTAATTTAAGGAGTGAGTCAATTTCATGGCTCTTAGGCACGGCTTTCTTTTGGTGTAACAAGACTGCTTTAAGGTATTTTTCGACGGCAGCATGAAACAAAAATGCAGCAGATGAAGCAATCGAGTCTTTGAGGTGCATTCCTGCTTGATAATCATTTTCGGCGTATTCAACCCAATGATTGGGGTCTTTGGAGTCAGGCATTGTGAACCTCAGTGTTGTACAGAACAATTCCATCGCGTCTAACTTCACTGCCTAAATATGATTCTGGGCTTTGATAACGACTTTCGGGTAATAACAATACATCTAATGGCATCCAGTATCCTGTTTCTCTGACTGCTTCTCGAGCTTTCATGGCAGGCTCGAGTTTTTCAAGGGTTTTGCCGTTCCATTTCCAGTCTTCGTCGCGCATGACCAATAAAAAATCAAGGTCGCTGTCTTGGGTAGCTTCACCTCTGGCGGTGCTGCCAAATAAAATCACTTGCTTTGCGCCACTGGCAATACCCATGACTCGAGCCATGTTTTGGAGTTGTGCTTGGGTGGTATTTTCCATAAAGTAATCCCTCTAATTTTTTAATTCGCGTCGCTCGAGAGGTATTTGGCTACGGTTTTACTTTTTTCGCGCATGACCATCGAATCGGCATAAAGGTCGGCTTCTGCGTTTTCTCGAGCATCTTCTGTTTTGGCAGTTCGGATTTCGGCGATACGGTTTAGGATGCGCTGTGCGGCGGTTTCTAAGTCCTCGAGCAGTCGGGCTTTGGTGTTCATCATGGCTTCATCTCCCTTCTGGTAATCTTTTGAGTTTTTGCGTTATGTCCCTGCGCCAAATTTTGATTTCGTGTTCCCAACCTTCTATGAGGATGTAGTCGGGTTGGTCGTTTCTGAGTTCATCGGCAATTTTAAGTTCATGTTCGGCAATGCGTTCTAGCATACTCGAGATTTGTTTGCGTTTCTTTTTGTTCTCCCCCATAATTATTGTCCTGGACTGCTTCGAGGGATAAAGACTGGTTCGCAAATCTCGGCTTCTACATCTGAGCCGCGAATCTCGAGGTGAACCCTTGTGCCAAAATCCAGTTCTTTTGGTAAATATGCCAGCGCTATGCCTTGTTTCAAACTTGGGCTTTGAGTGCCACTGGTGGTTTGCCCAATCACTGTTCCCGCTAATTTAACATCCATATGTTCCCTTGGGATGCCGCGTCCAATCATGCGGATGCCGCGCAGCATCTTGGTTTTGGGTTTAGCCAGCATCGCGTCGCGCCCAATAAAATCTTTGTATTCTTTAGAAACCCAAGTGAACGGTGTCTCGAGCAGGTTGCTGTCATCATTCCACTCATGCCCATAAAGCGGTAAGCCCGCCTCGAGCCGCAGCGTGTCGCGTGCGCCCAAGCCACACATTGCAAAACCAATTTTATGCAGTTCTTTCCATAAAAAGGCGGCTTCCCTTGGGGCGCAAAAAATTTCAAAGCCGTCCTCGCCAGTATAGCCAGTTCGTGCCATCAGCACATCTGTGCCAAAGAGTTTGCTGGGGAAAACACTGTTTTTGCGGTAACTCTGTAAATCTGCACTCGTTACTGGTTCGAGCAATTCGGCTGCCATTGCGCCTTGGGCAGCAATCAGGGCGTTGTCATCAGAGCGATTTTCAAAGGTCACATCAAATTTTGCGGCAATCTGCTCGAGGTGCGCCCAGTCTTTTTCGACATTGCTGGCATTGACGACAATCATAAAGGCTTCTAATTCGAGGCGGTAGACATAAACATCATCCACCACGCCGCCAGATTCGTTTAGTAAAATACTAAATTGGGCTTTTCCCGTTTTGAGTTTGGCTGCGTCGTTGGCGCAGGCGTACTGCAAAAACTCGAGGGCTTGTTTTCCGCTTACAACAAACTCGCCCATGTGCGAAACATCAAACATCCCAGCCTTGGTTCGCACTGCCGTATGTTCGGCAATGATTCCAGCGTACTGCACGGGCATGTCCCAACCACCAAATTCGACCATCCGAGCGCCAAACTCGAGGTGAGTGCCATGAAGCGGAGTCTGTTTTAGGGTTGTCATGTCATCTATTCTAGCAAGACTCGAGGCGTTATGATTGCGCTCGAGCCTCGAGTCTTGGGTTTCTTGAGTGGTTTATTGCGTTTTTTTGGGTTAAAAAGTAGTTTTGTTGCTTAAGGCACAACGGTGATTAAGCCTTTCATGCCAATTACACCGTGTTGATCGCAAGCAAAATTAAAAGTACCAGTTTCGGCAAAAGCAATGTTTTGGTCAGTGGTTGCACTGCTGATGGTTTGTTTTGCGCCTGAACCAGTCAAAGGATGTCCATTAGAAGCACGAATAATGATTGGCGTGCCGACTTTTATGGTGCAGGACGTGGTGACGTAACTTGTACCCGAAATTTCGATGCTGCTTGGGCAAGTGTTAGCGCTAGGGGCTGGATTGCCACACGAAACAAAGGATAAAGCCACGGTCACAGCCAAGAAGTATTTGGTCATGACATGAGTATACTGTCTTCCAAAAACATAAAACTTGAATTTTTATACGTTTGCTTTCTTGTCTGTTCAATGCCTTACACTAGACCATGCTTGACGCAATAGATAAGAAAATTCTCGAGGTGCTGCAAAGCAATGCTCGAATTGCCAATACTGACTTAGCCGATGAAGTTGGGCTTACGCCTGCGCCGTGTCTAAGGCGGGTGCGGCGGCTCGAGGAAGAAGGGTTCATTTTGGGTTATACAGCCCTGCTGGATGCTAAAAAAGTTGGTGTGGGTTTAACGGTTTTTGTGATGGTCACGTTAGACCGCCAAACTAAAGGTACTTATGATGACTTTGCACTTAAAATGCGTTCTCGAGCCGAAGTTCTCGAGTGTTACCTGATTCTTGGTGACAGGGATTTTTTACTTAAAGTCTGTGTGGCAGATTTGGAAGCCTACCAAAAGTTTTATCTCGAGCATCTGACCAGAATTTCGGGAGTGCGGAATATCAACAGTATCATCGCGGTTTCGGAAGAAAAGCGCAGCACGGTTTTGCCTATCTGAGGTGACTCTCATGATGCTGGCTGCTAAACTACGAAGGTGCAAAGTCAGACTCCTGAAGTTGGTTCTCAAATCCTAGATGCAGTCGCGCCGTACCTTGGGCAGATTTCTTTTGGTGGTTTAGCAGGTTTTGCCACGGGTTATGCGATGAAAAAAATTGGTAAAATTGCGCTTTTTGTGTTCGGCACAATTTTTATTTTATTACAATTGCTGGCGTACCTTGGGATTATTGAAATTAACTGGTTGCGGGTTCAACAATTTGCCGAACCCGCCCTGCAACGTCCAGCCCTCGAGACTGCGCTAAATGGGCTGATGGGTGTGCTGACCAATAACTTACCGTTTGCTGGGGCGTTTGTGCCTGGGTTTTTACTGGGCTTAAAGTTCGGTTAAACCTTACGGCACGATATTGAGCGTAAAGCTATAGTTTGCGGCTTGGACTTCGCTGCCAGTCTGGACGACCAGGGCATATTTTCCAGTGCTGGGTAAATTAAAGGCAACATTGGTGCATTGTCCGTTCCCACTGGTTAAGGTTGCTAAACATTCTTTGATAATACTGCCTGTAGGACTGATAATCAGGTACTTTACAAAACTTGGTGGGGCGGGTACCACAATCGTTAATTTGTTGTTGCTTATGCCGTCAAAGGTGTACAGATGGGCGTATCCGAGTGTGCCAGAGTTTGTTCCAAGAATCGAATTGCTGACTGGCGCGGTTAAACTACCGCTTATTGGTGTGCCAGTTGCGAGGTTGCTGATTGGGCTGGAATGCCTAATCTCGAGGTCTGTGCCGAGGGGGATAAAGTTTTGTTGACTAAAAGCAGTATGTGGTTTGACCGCTATTTTTTGGATTTGCCCACTGGATTTAGCGGCAAACCATGAACGAGAAGTGGTGTTGGTGTAATTTGGGAATCCAAATGTCCAGACTGAACCAAGTGGTTCGATAAAAACGTTTTTGCTGTTGGTGACCAGTGTCCATTCGTCTTGAGGGGCGTTTAAGTTTAGC
>JANNEE010000111.1:0-5186 GCA_031388325.1 Deinococcales bacterium | reverse complement strand
AGACCAGCATCTCGAAAAATGGAATCGGGCAAAACCGTGTACTCCAAACCAGTATCCTCGAGCAGTGCTGGGAGTTGCGTTTCCCATGCAAATTCTGGAATCCAGATGCCTCGGCTGGAGGCATTAAAGAACTTTTCCAATAAGGCAGTGTGGGCTTTGACTTGCCCCAGCACATCGGCTTTAGGGGTCTGGACTAAGAGTGGGTGGTACATTGCCCCAGCCAAAAATTCGACTCTGGAACGCAGGGCTGCCAGTCTCGAGAGGGCGATTGGTTCGAGGCGTTCAAACCATTCAAGTAACGCCCCAGACAAGTACAAGTTGCTTTTGAGTTTGGGATGGGCTTCGAGGGCAGCCAGAGCCGGTAAGTAGGCTTCGCGCAAAGCACGTTGTACCCCTTCCTCGAGATTGCCGACTGGTTGATGGGCGTATAAGACAAGTGCAACGCGTGGTGTGGTCAAAATCGTCCTCTCGAGTGTTGAAATTTAGTTTACGTTAGCTTCGTAAGCCCATTCTCAACAAAGTCATTTAGATTTGAGATTACTCGAGACTGAGAAAAACAACAAGGGTCTAGGGATTGTATTTCGTAGGGGCGAGGTATGCCTCGCCCCTACAGGTAATGTGATAGACGTAATTTTTTGAAGAGTCCTCATTTATTAAAAATACACCCTTATTTGCTATACCTCTTGACAGCTTAGGGATTGACGGGTATTCTGCACACGTTTAGACAAACGTTTACAGAACTCACCTTGCCGTCAAAGACGCATGGTTTATTCTATCTCGAGGCTGCCTATATGACCCCAACCCGTCGTCCGACCATTAAAGATGTGGCAAAAGCTGCTGGAGTCACATACCCAACGGTCTCGAGGGTCTTATCCAATAAACCTTATGTCGCTTTAGAGACCAAAAAACGTGTTCTAAATGCAATTTCTGAACTTGGCTACCGACCTTCGGCGGCTGCCCGAAGTATGGTCACGCAACGCACCCACTTAATCGCCATGCTTGTACCGCACTTGACCGACCCAAACTTTGGGATTTTCTTTTCTGGCGCAGAGCGCGAAGCGCGGCAACACGGCTACAGTGTGCTGGTTGCCGATTTTGATTCGGCTTCGGACAACGGTGGGTTACTCGCCGAACATCGGGTGGATGGGGTGCTGGTTCTCGAGCCACAAAATTTTCATGGGCAGCAATACCTGACCGAATTACCAATTGTCGAACTCGACGATGCACCAATAGACCACCGTGATGGTGGGCGTTTGGTTGCCAAGCACTTAGCCGAATTAAAGCATCAGAACGTGGTTTTTGTTGGCGGTCCGAGCAGCGCTCCACATGCTTCTGGGCGTTACGCTGGGCTACTCGAGACCTACCCCAATGCCGCTTGGTTGGCTGGCGATTGGACTGCCGAAAGTGGTTATGCACTGCTCGAGGCAGCCCTACAAACCAATCCTAGCGCCATTTTTGCCGCCAATGATTACGTGGCACTTGGCTTGGTTCATGCCCTTCGCAATAAGGGTTTACAAGTCCCTCAAGATATTTCCTTGGTTGGCTTTGACGATATACCATTGGCTAAACATTTTACCCCAGCTTTAACCACCGTGCAGCAACCACTCGAGATTCAAGGCTCGAGGGCAGCAGCGCTCTTAATTGCCAAATTACGTGGTCAGGCATTGCCACCGACCCAAATGATTACCCCCCATTTAATTATTCGTGAATCCACAGCACAATACAAGGAGGTCATGGGAAAAGAAACCTAGTTCATTGTTTCAAGACAGTTTTATGTTAATCTAGCATTCGCAATACAACTCAGGAGGAGTGAAGATGAAAAAGTGGCTTTTAGTGGCACTCGGTGCTGTCGCGGCAAGCGCAGCAGTGGTTATGGCTCAAGGCAGTGGTAAATTGGTGTACAACTCCAACGCCTCTGACCCTGATCCACGCGCATTCGACGAAGGTCAAGTGGCTCGTTTCAAAAAGGCATACCCCGGAATTAACGTTACTCACAACACTGTGGACCACGAAGGTTTCAAGACCGCCATTCGTACCTACTTGGCTTCTGATAATCCACCAGACGTGCTGACTTGGTTTGCTGGCAACCGTATGCGGGCTTTTTCGGAACGTGGTTTGGCAGCCGACATTGGCGATGTTTGGACCAAGAATGGTTTCACCAAGTCCTTTCCAAAAGGTATGCAGGAACTTTCTAAATCCAATGGCAAGTTTGTCTTTGTACCAACCAATTATTACTGGTGGGCAGTGTACTACCGCAAAGACTTGTTTGCTAAACTTGGCTTAAAAGAAGCCCAAACTTGGACACAAATGCTGTCCCTTTGCGATAAGCTCAATGCGGCTGGCGTAACACCAATGGTGACGGGCAGCAAGTTCTTGTGGCCCTTGGGCGGTTGGTTTGATTTCCTCAATATGCGCGTCAACGGACCAAAATTCCACTTTGATGTGACCGACGGCAAAATTCCTTACACCGATGCTCGAGTTCGCAAAGTCTTTACGTACTGGAAGCAAATGTTAGACAAAAAATGCTTTAACTCCGACAGCGCCAGCTTGGATTGGCACGAAGCGGCTGCTTTAATGTCTGCCAGCGAACCAAAAGGCGCAATGTTCCTCATGGGTGACTTCCTTCGTGACCAATGGAAGGATGGCAACGAAAAGACCCAACTCGACTTCTTTAGATTCCCAATCATTGATCCTAAGCAACAAGTTGGCGAAGAAGCCCCAACCGATGGTTACTTCATCCCAGCCCAAGCACCAAACATGGAAAACGCCAAGTTGTTCCTTGGTTACATTGCCAGCAAAGAAAACATGGAATTGGGTGTCAAAGACCTTGGTCGTCTTGCCCCACGTACCGATGTTGACACTAGCTTGTATGCTTCCAAACCACAAATTGCTAAAGCCCAAAATTCAATCATCAACAAAGCAGACGCAATCGCCCAATTCTACGACCGTGACACTGACCCAGAAATGGCAACCATTGGCATGAAAGGCTTCCAAGAATTTATGTCAAATCCAAGCAGCATTGACAATATCTTGAAGCGCTTAGAAGCTGCTCGAGTTCGTATTTTCAAATAAACCTGCTTTGTGTAAAATGCCCCGCCCTCAGATTCGGGGGCGGGTTTTACATTGCTTACTTACCAACGGTAATCTTGGACTTTGCACCTCGAGTTGGGTGTAAACTACAAATCATTCAAACTCGAGAAGGAGGATTTCATGGTGCAAGCACCTGTGAGGACTGTTAATCGGCAACAACGCGCCCAACGTCAATTTTTGAACATTCTTTCGTTTTTAGCCGTTCCATTAGGGTTGTATATTGTCTGGGTAATCTATCCGACTTTTCAAACACTACTTCTTTCCACCACAGATTGGGATGGACTTTCAAAAACATGGAACTCGGTGGGTTTAGAAAATTTTCAGCGCTTACTCGGCGAAGAGCCGTTTCAAAAATCAATCCGTAACAATATCCTTTGGATACTTGTTTTTATTACCATTCCACCTGCGGCTGGACTTGGTTTAGCGATGGTCTTAAACACTGATGTTAAATTTGATCGTTTCCTAAAAGTTGCTTATTACTTGCCACTCGTGCTTGCCACTGTGGTCACTGCCTTGGTTTGGGCGCAAGGCATTTACAATCCGCGTTCTGGCTTACTGAATACCTTCTTATCACTGTTTATTGGCGATGAAGCCTATAAAATTCAATGGCTCGGCGACCCTAACCTAGCGATTTGGAGTGTCATCGGCGCAGCCGTTTGGCGACAAGTTGGCTATGTGATGATTCTTTACTTGGCTGGCTTAAAAACCGTTGACCAAGAAGTTCTCGAGGCAGCTAAAATGGACGGCGCAGAAGGCTGGACGCTATTTAGGTACATGGTCTTTCCAATGCTTGCCCCAGTCACCACAATTGTTGTGGTCATCAGCGTCATAGACAGCTTGCGTTCATTTGATATGGTCAACATCATGACCAGGGGCAACCCATTTGACTCGAGTAACGTACTGGCAAATTATATGTACCTCAGTTTTGAAGATTACCGCATGGGATACGCTGCCAGTATTGCTGTGGTGCTGTTTGGTATCAGTCTGATCTTTATTTTCTTGTACTTACGTGAAGTCATGAAGCAGGAGGAAAGCTAATGAGTGCAATTACCAAAAATATTCCGACCACAGGCTCGAGAAAAGAAAAGAAAAGAGGCGTTCATCCTGTCATTCTGACCATCGTTTGGATTGGTGCATTTATCTGGTTGATTCCAATTGTCGGTTCGATTCTGACCAGTTTGCGCGGCTTTGATGATTTTAATGAAAGAGGGTTCTGGAGCATCCCTGAACGGATTTCCTTAGACAATTATGTGAAGGCTTGGGGCAAGATGGGTATAGACAAATACCTGCTAAACAGCTTTATTGTCACCATCCCATCCCTAATTGGCTGCATTATGCTTGCCAGCATGTGCGCTTACGCCTTGGTTCGCTTTCAATTTAAGTTAGCCAAACCCTTGTACTATATGTTTGTGGCGGGTTTACTGCTGCCTTTCCAAATGCTGCTGCTGCCAGTCTTTAAGCTGACCAACGACCTTGGGGTGTACAACACCTACTGGGCGTTGATTTTCTTTCATACCGCTTTTCAACTGGCATTTTGCACTTTTGTACTGCGGAACTTTATGAAAACCGTCCCCGCCAGCCTCTTTGAAAGCGCCATGATAGACGGCGCAACCGAATGGACAATTTTTTTACGGATTGCTTTCCCGTTAATGATGCCTGGAATCGCCAGCCTTGCGACCCTCGAGTTCACTTGGATTTTTAACGATTACCTCTGGGCGTTAGTTTTAATTACCGATAATTCTTTGAAACCCATCACCACCGGTTTAGCCAATTTACGTGGACAATTCACCACCGATTACCCATTGATTGTGGCAGGAAGCATTATCGCTTGCGCTCCGACTTTAATTGTTTTCTTTGCACTGCAACGCTACTTTATTGGCGGTTTAACTGTTGGTGCAACCAAAGGATAACCTTCCAGACCCCAAAAGCGGCTGCCCTCGAGTAGCCGCTTTTTTGTCTCGAGCCACAAATGCTAAACTAAATAAATGCCCGAATTTGAATTTCAAAACTTTGACCCGTCACTCCCCGAGCGCCGGCATCACAAACAAGATTTTATTGTTGCCCTTGCCGATATAGACGAACTCGAACATGTGAAT
>JANNEE010000017.1:0-3276 GCA_031388325.1 Deinococcales bacterium | reverse complement strand
GATGATGTGATGAGCAAACAACGTGAAGTGGTCTATGCCCAACGCCGCGAAGTGCTGCTCGGTAAAGACGAAGGGGTCAATGAGCTAACCGAAGGCATGATTCTGGACTTTATCAACACCCAAGCCAGTATTCACTTTACTAAAGACTCCGATGACTGGGACCTCGAGGCACTGCGAGCCACACTGGTGGACTGCTGCCCCGCTTTTGAAGACTTTGACTTTGAGAGCTTACGAACCGAACGCCGTGATGCCATCACCGATAAACTGCTGGATGTTGCTGCGGCTGCTTACGAAGCTCGAGAACAACAACTGACCCCGCAAGTGCTGCGCGGACTCGAGCGTTATGTGGTACTGCAAATCGTAGACCAATTTTGGAAAGAACACCTGCACAGTATGGATGTCTTGCGAAGTGGTATTTTTAACCGCCAGTACGGACAAAAAGACCCATTTGTCGAATATAAATTTGAAGCCACCAAGTTATTTTCGGAAATGACCGAAGCGATTAAAACCGAAGTCACCAAGTTTATTTTCCGTGTCCAAGTGAACTTTGAAGCTGCCCCACAAGCCCAAGCTGTTGCAGATGAGCAATCAGACGCACCGCAAAGTGGCTTCTCGAGCGGTTCAAACCCTTTTATTCGTTCCAGTCAAACCAAGGTGCAAAAGCTCAGTCGTCAAGAACGGCGTAAAGTTGAGCGGGACGTTAAAAAAGGACGGTAATGCCAGTAAAATCATGCCCTCGAGACGTGTTCTCGAGGGCATGATTGTTTTATTTAGCTGGGTTTAAGTACACACTGATGGTGCGGTTTTTCGGTAAGTTCGCGGTTTTCCCAAAGGTTGTAAAACCAGTTCGTGCGACACTATAGGTGTACTCGCCTGCATCTACACCAATGAATGAAATCATCGTGGCGGTTTTGCCTTTGAATGGAATGATGGCACTAACTGGTTGTGGGGTGGCACTCGAGCCAGTTAAAGTTACGGTGGCAGCTTGGGTTTTAGGATTGGTCAGGATAAACCGTAGTTTACACGGACACACAGGGGCAGTTGCACCTTTTGGGGTAATGTTTAGGGTGTAGAGTGCGCCCGTTATTTTGCCTTCTGGTCGAACCAAGTAATCAATGTCGCCTGTGCCAGTTGGTGTGACTTGGTATGTCCATTGTCCATCGGCGGCGGCTGTGGCACTACCCAGTACCTTACCCGCCTCGAGAACCTCGAGTTTAGAATTGGCTGGTGCAAGTCCAGATAAAGCAAATTCATCGGCAGCTAAAAACCCATTGGCATCTTTTAATTGCGGCGTGAAAATGTTGATACCTTCGCCTTCTGCCATTGCTTGTAAACCCTCAAATGGGGCTTTTAGGGTCAGGTCTAACGGCGCACTCTCGAGCGAAGCGACTTTGCCATCAAAGGCTTTGGCGACAACACTGACCGAGCCACTGGGTAAATTGGTGTCAAATTTCCAATTGCCGTTTGCGTCCACATCTGCCACGCCCACAACTTGACCGTTGACAAACACCTGAACTTTGCCGTTTTTCGCCCCTGTCCCCTCTAAGGTACGCGCCCCAGAAGCGACTGCACCTGTAATTGGGGCAATGCTCGGTGCAATTAAAGAAACAGCATCCCAGTTCATAAATCCAAAAGCGGCTGCCCCAGCCAGCAATAATGCCCCAGCCGTTTTAACAGGATGAAACGGATAACCCCTTGTCATTAGTGACCACCTACTTTGTGCTGCAAGGCGGTCAGTTCAGCACTGACTTTAGCAAGTTCAGCTTTTAAGGCTTGGTTGGATTTATTGGCATTGGTACGCCATAAAAAATGATCATAAACAATCTCTAGGACTAAAAAAGTTCCAGCCCCGAGTAAAAAAACCCCTAAGTATTCCATTTTCCCTCTCCCTTTAATGCTGCTCGAGTTGAGCGCGTAACTCGAGAACTTCACGTTGTTTGGTCAGTAATTCATCACGTAAATCGTCGTTGGTGATGCCTTGGGCGGGTTGCGAACCGTTCCATTTGACCACATCGAGAAGCCACTGAACCACCCAAGCGATTAACCCGCCCAGAAAAAACACTGCTATTAACTGCCATGCACTCATGGTTTTCCTCCACTGCTCAAACCTCGGCTCAAGCGTCTAGCAGTCTAGCAGGGGATGAGGCAGCACAGCAAAGGGTAGAACCTTTTGGGTTGTTTCACGATAGAATGTAAGCATGAATCCTTTCTTCTTTCTTAGTTGCGCGGCTGCGCCCCCACCTCGAGAACACATTATTTGCCTCGAGTGTGGGGGTGCTTGTGTCTATTCTTGGTGAACCAATCGAACTGGATCGTCCGGTTGATTGGGTGGCACTGGTTGGTTTTATGGGAACGGGCAAAAGTCGTATTGGCTGGGAATTATCTCGGGCTTTGGCGCTGCATTTTTTTGATACCGATAAAGTGATTGAAAAAGTTGCGGGTCTAACTGTGGCACAAATTTTCGAGGCTTACGGCGAACCAACGTTTAGAGCTTATGAATCCGAAACCATCGAGCGCTGTATTGCCCTAAACGAAGCCGTGATATCTTGTGGAGGAGGAACATTAAATAACCCAGAAAACCGCGCTAAACTGCTGGCTCGAGGTCCTGTGGTTGCCCTTTCTGCCAGTCCAGAAACGATTCTTGAACGCACCAAACGCAGCCCTCGAGTTTTGCTGCAAGTTCCAGACCCGCTTGGCAAAATCCGCGAATTGCTCGAGATTAGAAAACCCTTTTATGACCAAGCCCCGATCCAAGTTTCTACCGATGGGCGTTTACGGCGCGAAGTGGTTCAAGAAATTGTTGAAAAACTCGAGCTGTGGCATGAAAAAGAAGTAAGTGAATATGTCTGAACTCCTTGCCAGTTTGTCACTTTTTTTTACTTCTGGGCTTGGAGCAGTGCGAGTCAAGGCTTTAATTGAGCATTTTGGAACTGCCGAGGCTGTCTTAAGTGCCAAGCTGCTCGAGTTGCGGCAAGTGCGTGGTTTGGATGCGATGAGCATTGCTGGTATTGGCTCAGAAACCACTAAGCAACGTGCCGAAGCTGAACTGACTCGAGCCGACAAAATGGGTTTGACTTTACTGGGTTTAACCAACCCCCATTATCCCGAAAGTTTAAGAGCCATTTATGACCCGCCGCCAGTCCTGTGGGTACGCGGTGAAGTGAGTACCTTAGAGAATTTAACAGGTGTTCTGCCACGCAGCATCGGCGTGGTTGGCACACGCAAAGCCAGCACCTATGCCAAGGCATTCACACAAAAACTGGCTCATGATTTAGC
>JANNEE010000797.1:0-4369 GCA_031388325.1 Deinococcales bacterium | reverse complement strand
TATTACCCTTGGTTCACGCAGCATTTGGGCAATATCTGAGGCTTCAAAAGTCGCCCCTGCCGTCTCGAGCTGCGGCACAGATGGAACACTCGAGGGAACAGTCAAAAATACCCGTAAAGGCAGATTGGCACTGGCTTCTAGCATATAAGTAAAGCCTTCAAGCCCAAGGACATTACAAATTTCGTGTGGGTCAATTACCACGGTTGTTGTGCCAAATGGCAGCACACCACAGGCAAATTCTGATGGGGTGACAAAACTGGATTCGATATGCACATGGGTATCTATCAAACCGGGCGTGGCAATCAAGCCGTCTGCCTCGAGTACAGTCTTAGCGCTTAAATTGAGCCTAGCACCGTAATCCACAATGGCAATGCGGTCTCCAAGAATGCCAATATCGGCTTTTAGAATCTCGAGTGTAAAGACATTGACCGTTTGCGCCCCACGAATCAGCAAGTCAAGCGGCGCATCGCCTCGAGCCGCTTTTATCAGGGCAGCGCGGCTCATTGGGTTAGCGCCCCCAGAATCAGTTCCATGACCGCTTCACCATCTGCTTTGGTGGCAACCAAGGCATTTGCCGTGGCTTTTTTTGGTACGCGAAATTCGCAGATACTTGCGCCTAGGCTGTGTGTTCCACTGGTTTCGATTTGCACATAAGCTGGCTCGAGCGTAAATAAATCTGGGCGCAGCAAATACACAACGGTAACAGGGTCGTGCAGAGGCATGATTTTGTTGGCTCGAATTTGCAAGTAATGGGCGGTCATATCAGCAAGAGCAAGTGCATGAACGGCTTTACTTTCACGCACTCGAGCCAGATGGTTTTCGGTCAGCAGCACTTGACGGGTTAAATTCAAACCAAACATCGTTATCTTCGCGCCACTTTGGAAGACAATCGAAGCCGCTTCAGGGTCGGCATAAAAATTGAATTCGGCTGCTGCCGTCTGATTCCCACGGTCGGTTGAACCACCCATTAAAATAATTTCTTGAAATAATCCAGCTATTTTTGGCTCGAGACGCAGCGCAAGGGCAATGTTGGTTAGGGGTCCAATCGCAATCAGTGTAATTTGATTAGGGTTTTCCAACACAGTTTCAATCAGTTTAAGAACAGCCTGTCCACTCGAGACGGTGCGTTTTGGCTCGGGTAATTTTGTGCCAATTGTGCCAAATGCCCCAGCCCCAAGGACATTTTCAGCAGTCGTGCTTGGGCGCAATAAAGCACGGTCACAACCCGCATAAATCGGGGCGTGAATACCAAAGGCATCGGCGATGGTCAAGGTATTGTGCAGAGTTTGCGGCAATGGTGCATTACCCGCCACCACACCAATTCCTGTAATTTCTAAAGCTGTGGCTCGAGATGCCAGCACCAGTGTTACAAGGTCATCAAAACCAGGGTCGGTGTCAATCCAAATTTTACGCATTTTACTCCTCGAGAAACACGGCTCGAGCCAGTGGTAAGCCAAAACCAAGGGTATTGTGTTCTTTCCAAATGGCTTTTTCGGATTCTACCGAGGCGCGAATCAAACCAAGTTCGGTCTCGAGTTGATACTCGACCCGTTGCCCTTCAAAACTGCGGGTTAAAACCTTACCCTTCCAAGTGTTGCCGCCCAATTCAATACTTTCCGAACGCCAAGCCGCACGATTAAAATTGCTGTTTAGCACTCGAGGCAGGGTTTGTTCAATTTGCCCAATTTGCAGCCTATGCTCGAGAATTTTAATCGGTAGGATATTATCAAAACCCACAAATCGAGCCGCAAAAACCGTGGCTGGCTGGTTATAAATCACTTCTGGGGTCGCCAGTTGCTCGATGCGCCCAGCGTTCATGATTGCCACGCGGTCAGCCAATGCCAAGGCTTCGGCTTGGTCATGGGTGACGTAGAGCATGGTCACACCCAATTGTTTTTGTAAACGCCGAATTTCCACCCGCATCTCGAGCCTGAGCCTTGCATCTAAATTAGAAAGCGGCTCATCAAGGAGCATCAACTGAGGACGAATCACAAAAGCCCGAGCCAGTGCCACCCGTTGCTGCTGCCCACCGCTTAACTGCGCCGGTAAACGCTGATGGAAACTGCTTAAATCCACCGTCTCGAGGGCTTGACGGACACGCGCCTCGAGTTCTTTTTGTTCTACCCTGCGAATTCGCAAACCAAACGCCACATTTTCAAAGACACTCAAGTGCGGAAACAACGCATAACTCTGAAAAACCATGCCAATATCACGCCGATTGGCTGGAACTCTGGTAATCTCTTTTTCGCCAAGCCGAATCTGCCCCGAGACTGGCTCGAGCAAACCCGCCACGGCTTTCATGGTTGTGGTTTTGCCACAACCCGAGGGTCCGAGCAGCGCTAGTAATTCACCGCTTTCTACCTCGAGATTCAGGTTCTGTACCGCGATTTGTTCTCGGGTGTATGACAAAGTAAGGTTGGTTAATTGTAAAGCTGTTTTCACATGTACCTCAAAGTTGTAGGGTTCACATGTACCTCGAGAGTCCAAGCAGCCGCTCGGTAATCAGCACAAAGAAAATGGAGAACAGAATCACCAACATGGATAACGCCGCAATACTTGGGTCATAACTCGATTCCATGTGCAGCAGCATCCGAATTGGTAAGGTGGTCACTCCAGGTCCAGTTAAAAATAAGGAAACAGGGACATGATTAAATGAGTTGATAAATGCCAGTACCGTCGCCGCCGCCACGCCGCCGCGAACATTGGGCAGGACAACCCGCCAAAAGACTTGCCCCCGAGTCGCGCCTAAGCTCAAAGCAGCATCTTCGATGTCCCTTGGCAGATTGGCGAGGCTTGCGCCGACCACACGCACCGCGTAAGGCAGTACCAGTGCAGCATGTCCGACCAGCAGTGCCAAATTGACTGAACCATCACGGATTAAGACAAATTGGCGCAGCAGTGCCACACCAATCACTAAGCCAGGAATGATCAGCGGACTGGTCAGGGCGGTGCGTATCCATTCGGTTTCTGGAAGGCGGTATCTCTGCAAGGCATAAGCGGCGGGGATACCAAGCAGCAAGGCAATAACCGTTGCACCAATCCCAAGCCATAGACTGGTCACTAGACTCGAGGCAAAAGTTTCGGTTTGTAAGACACTTATAATCCAGCGCACTGAGTACGATTTAGGCGGGAAAATCAGGCTGTTGTCGTCCGAAAAAGCAGTCATAAAAACAATCGTGAACGGGGCAATTAAGAAAAAAAGCACCACTCCCAGCACATACACATTGGTATTTTTCATGCTGCCCTCGAGCTTTTGCTTCTTAGGGCAGCATTGACTGCCAGCGTGGTCAGCAGCATCACCACCGAAATTACGGTGGTGGCGGCTTCATCCACGGTAACACTGGCTTTTTGGTACAAGAGTGTGGCTAACATCGTCACCCTTGGACCACCAAGCAGCGCTGGAGTGACATATGCGGTAATACAGCCCGTGAAAACCAACGTTCCACCGATGGCTAGTCCGTCCCTCGTTAGGGGCAGAATCACGCGCCAAAAGACTTGCCATCCATTTGCCCCAAGGCTTTTAGCAGCAGCTTGTACATCTCGAGGTAGATTCTCGAGGGCGCTGGTTAGACTGAGCAGCATCAGTGGCAGCATGAGTTGCAACAAGCCGATAAAAACAGCGCTTTCGGTGTACAAAATCGGGATTGATTCGGTCAGTAAGCCACTTCCCACTAAAGTTTTATTCAGCAGCCCTTCGCGTCCAAGCACCACCAGCCAAGCAAAAGAACGCGCCACTGGCGAAATCATCAAAGGCAAAATAATCAAACCTGTCAGTAAACCACGGTATTTAGCCCCAAGCTGCATAATTGCCAGCGCAGCAGGATAACTGACCACGGCACTGACCAGTGTCACCAGCAAGGCAATTCGCACTGTGCGCCAGTAGACCTCGAGATTCAGTTCATCGGTCAAAAAGGTTTGGTAATTGCTAAGCCCAATACCTGAACCAACCTTAAAACTCTCGAGTAAAAAAGTACCAACTGGATAAATAAAGCCTATCAGCAAAAAAAGAACCGAAGGGAACAGTAACCACCATGCTCGAGACCGATTTATGTTGATGTTCATAGCGCACCTTGAAATGGTCATGGGACGATTTTGTGATTCAATCGCCCCACGGATGCTCTGTTAGTTATTACCGCGCAATTTCTTTGTTCCAACGGGCAATCCATTCGTCACGCACACTGAGTAAATATCCAGCATCCAAAAAGCGCATATTGGCAAATTCGGCAATGGTGGTCAGTTGGGCGGCTTTGGCGGGTTTAAGTTGCACAGTTTTATTGATTGGTGAGTCAACAAGGTCGTTAGCTTGGGCGGTTTGCACCCCTTTGGAAATCATGTAATTGATAAACTGATGGGCTAAATCCTCGTTTTT
>JANNEE010000789.1:0-6051 GCA_031388325.1 Deinococcales bacterium | reverse complement strand
CTTTAACCCTTTAACCCTTTAACCCTCAAAGCCCAAAGCTCATAGCCCATAGCCTCACCCCCTCGAGACTTAACATGACCGGACTACTCAGTATTTTCATCGGCACACTGCTGCCCGTCTTTGCTTTGGTTGGACTCGGCGCATGGATTGCTAAACCCCTCGAGCTACAAGCCCGTACCCTTTCTCGAGCCGCCTACTACTTATTTATTCCCGCCTTTGTTTTCCAAACCCTTTCCAGCGCCAAAATAGATTTAACTGTGGCGGCTCGAGTGACGCTCTACACCACGGCGGTGCATTTGGGCGTGGCTATTCTAGGGTTTCTGGTCGCAGCCGCCCTCAAACGCCCACCCGCCACGATTGCCGCTTATGTGCTGATTGCTATTTTTGGCAATACGGGCAATATGGGCTTACCGATTGTTAAATTTGATATGGGCGTGGAAGCCTTACCGATTGCTGTGGTTTACTTTCTTGTGATTCTAACAATTAGCTTTATTGTCGGTGTCGCCGCCGCCAATTGGCACAAAGGCATCAGCTTCAATGCGCTTTTTAGCGTCCTCAAAACACCAGCCTTAATTGCCCTCATCCCCGCGATTGTGGTTAATCTGCTCAGTCTCGAGCTACCCACACCGATTACTCGAGGTGGACAATTATTGGCAGATGCAATGATTCCTGTAATGCTGGTTGGGTTGGGGGTGCAACTTGCCAACACTGGAATGCCAAAATTCACCCCTGATGTCTGGATAGCCAGCAGTATCCGCTTAATTGGCGCAGCCGCGTTTGCTTTTTCGCTTGCGCCCATTTTTGGCGTGACTGGACTCGAGCGGGCGGTCGGGATTATCCAAGCCACGATGCCGACGGCGGTACTTGCTAGTATTATTGCCTTGGAGAACGACCTCGAGCCTAATTTTGTGATGGCATCTGTGATGCTCAGCACTTTACTGGCACTACCTGTATTAACGATTGTACTGGCATTGGTCTAATCTGCAAGAACCAAATTCGTAGTCGGTTGAATTTCGTGTGCCAGCTAACCTGCTGACTCGAGAAATCTGCTATGCTTATTAGGAATCATTCCTAATAAGGGAATTTAAGATTCCTAATAATGAAGATTCTTAAAGGAGAAAAATATGCTATCGACTGCATTAACCCAAGCCCTACAAACACAAATCGGTTATGAACTGAGCGCCTCACAAAACTACCTTGGTATGGCGGCTTATTTTCATGCCCAAAACCTGAATGGATGGGCAAAGTTTTTTGAACAACAAAGTGCCGAAGAACGCGAACATGCCTTAAAAATCTTTCATTTTCTACTCGAGACTGGTAGCGCCGCTAAACTCCCAGCCATCCCAGAAGCTCCTGTGCAGTACCAAAGCGCCCTCGAGACTGTCCAAAAGAGTTTAGAGCAGGAACAAAAAGTCACCAAGTCATTTCAGAACATGGCAGCGCTTGCCTTAAAAGAAGCTGACTTTACTGGTTTTGGTTTTTTGCAATGGTTTTTAGCCGAACAAGTCGAAGAAGAAGCTACTTTTGAGCGTTTGATTGCTCTGATAGAAAGCGGCATCAATCTTTTCCAAGCCGAGTCGTTATTAGACTCGTGATTTAGCGTATACTCAAGAACAATGTTTCGACGTAAAGTAACCGAACCCTCCGAGACCTTTGATTATCTGCGTGCCGCCCAAGAGTTATTGACTGCACGGACACTCAAAGGTCTGCTCGAGAGCGCCATGAACAGTGCCACAACCCTTGCCCCTGCTGCTACCCGAGCTTGGGCTGTGATTCGTACCAATGGTACAGATAAAATAACGGCGGTTAAAGGCTACGGCAATGAATACCTTGGGGTCGAATTGGTCGGACCTTGGAACGATGGGACATCTCGGTTATCTACCAATGCCAGTGGCGATTTTTTTAATCCCAATTTGCCAGAAGCTCGAGCCAAACTCTCCAGCATGGGCTTGCGCGAATATAAGCAAAGTCTGGTGATTCCTTTCAAAGACCGTGGCAGCGGAGTACGCGGTGCAATGATGCTCGATAATTACGGTGGGGATTCTTTTGCGCCAAGCGCCTTAGAAAACCTAACTCGTTGGGGCAGTATTGTCACCAGTATTCTGGCTGGTTTTATGGACATGTCTAAGCAGCGTTCCCTTGCTTGGAATTTAACCCTAACCTTTGTCGAAGCCATCGAAGCCCAAGAATTTAATCAACTCGGACATGCCGTGCGGGTCACCAGTTACGCGATGGCAATGGCTCGAGAACTTGGTTTAACCGCCCCAGAACAAAGCGACCTTTGGTTTACTGCCATGCTGCACGACTTAGGGCGTTTATCCGACCCCGGGGCAGATGAAGTCAGCCTTGCCAGCCTCGGTTTTAACCTGCTCGAGCGGGTCTCGGAACTCGAAGCCTCGCGAATTGCGATTTTACACACCCATGAACGTTTTGATGGCACAGGCGGACCACGCGGTTTACGCGGACAAGCCATTCCAATGTTCTCGAGAATTATTGCCATTGCCAACGCCTTTGACATGCTCACCACTGACCGAGGCGAAGACCTGAACAACAACGAGGCGATTGATAAAATCAGAGCCGAATCCGGAACTCGTTTTGACCCTGAAATGCTTGTTAAACTCGAGGCGGTCTTAAAGCAACAAAAAGCCACTCGAGAACTCCAGCAAGGAAGTTTATTCCCAACCACTTAACGACAGACTTGACCCTAAAAAGCCCCTTCAAAAGGGGCTTTTTGGTGTGTATTTGAAGCGCATCTGGGAATCTAATCAAGGTTAGGCGTTAATTTCAACAACCTCAGAGACTTCGATCATATCACCAGGTTCAAATTCATCAAAACCATTTAAGTTAATACCGCATTCGTAACCCTGCATAACTTCGCGTACATCGTCTTTGAAACGTTTAAGTCCAGCAATTGTGCCTTTCCAAATTTCTTTTTTGGCACGAATCACTTTGGCTTTGCCATTTCGCATCAGCTTGCCCTCGAGAACATACGAACCAGCGATATTGCCGCCCGCTTTGGGGACTTTAATAATCATCCGAACTTCGGCTTTGCCAATTAAACGTTCTTCAAAGACAGGTTCGATTGTGCCACGAATCATTTTTTGGACATCTTCGATTAACTCGTAAATAATGCGGTAGGTCTTAATTTCGACTTTTTTAAGGTCAGCCATTTTCTTGACCCCAGCCGATGCGGTCACGCTAAAGCACATGATTTTTGCACCTTCGGCGGTACTGGCAAGCAACACGTCACCTTCGGTTGGCGCACCAATCCCAGCCAGCAGCACATTGACTTCGACATCGGCTTTGTTTTCTCGTGCCAAAATGCCGTTCAGCGCCTCGAGTGAGCCTTGGGTGTCGGCACGCACCACTAATGTAACCACGCGCTTTTCCACGGGTACTTCACCGGGTTTACCCAGCAGTGCCTCGAGCGACATGGCAGCACTTTGGCTTTGTAAGCGTTTAGCGGCAGCTTTGGCATTGGCGGTGTCTAAGCGCTTTTGCTTGGTGGTTTCGATGATTTCCCTTGCCAAGTGTTCGTTTTTAGCTCGAGCCACCAATTCTCCAGCTACTGGAGTTTCGCTAAAGCCAAGAATCTGCACGGCTGTGCCGGGTGTGGCGCTATTGACCCGTTCACCAAAACCATCGGTCATGGCGCGAATTTTGCCGTAAAGTTCGTCTACGACCACAAAATCTGAGACCTCGAGTGTACCGCTTTGAACCAAGACAGTTGCCAGAACGCCAGCTTGTTTGTCCACTTTGGCTTCGATGATTACGCCCTTAAATTCGCCTTCTGGGTCGGCGCGTAAATCCTCGAGTTCGGCAAGCAGCAAAATATTCTCGAGCAGTTTGTCCACACCTTCGCCTGTTCGAGCGCTGATTGGCACGGCAATGGTTTCGCCACCGAAGGCTTCTGGCACAAGTTCGACCTGCATTAAATCGGTCATCACTTTGTCCACATTGGCATTCGGCAAGTCTATTTTGTTAATTGCCACAATAATTGGCACTTTGGCAGCTTTGGCATGAGCAATCGCTTCGCGGGTTTGTGGCATCAGGCTCTCACTTGCCGCAATCACAATCACGGCAACGTCAGCTACACTTGCACCGCGAGCGCGAATACTGGTGAAGGCTTCGTGACCGGGTGTATCAATAAAAACAACTTTGCCACCCGAGGTAATCGCCTCAAATGCACCAACGTGCTGAGTAATTCCGCCAGCTTCTTTTTCGGCAACTTTGGTTTTACGGATATAATCAAGCAAACTGGTTTTGCCGTGGTCTACGTGTCCCATGATCGTCACAACTGGCGGACGATGTGGGATTTCTTTTTGCACCACTGGTTCGGCGGGTGAGGTCTCGACAACTGCGGCTGGTTTATTTTCGTCTGCAATCAGGACTTTGACCAGTTCGGCGGTTTCTTCATCAATGGTACTCGACGCGGTTTTGGCATCCACACCCATTTCGTGCAGAATCTCGAGCATTCGCTTACTGTCTACGTTTAAGTCTTTGGCAAGCGCGAAAATGCGAATTTTGGACATACTACCTCCGGAAAAGATTAGTTTCTCATGGGATTCTCGAGGTCTCTAAAGACCTAAATGTTCTTCATAAGGGCTTAAAGTGAGACTCGAGTTCAAGCGCTAAGCGCGGCGCTTCGGCTCGAGACAGGCGCATCAGGGTTTTAGGGGTGTAACAATTGCTATTTGGGCAAATATAGACACCACGTCCAACCATACGTCGCTTAACATCCAACTGCCACAAACCCGCACCGTCTTTAGCAAGGCGCAAGACTGTACTTTGTGGCAAACGCGCACGGCAACTCACACAAGTCCGAATTGGAATGCGTTTTCCAGTTTCGTCTTTTTGGGTATGAGGAGCGCGTACAGGTTTCATAGGATTAAGGTTTACCCCTTTACCTCTCTCGAGTCTTTGATTTCACCGTCGGGTGAGGCGCTAAACAGGGCTGCAAAACGGTCTCTTGCACCAGAAGTGTTCTTGCCACCATCTTGTGAGGCTTTTTCCATAGCGGCATCAAGGTCAGAGACATTGGCGGTTTCTTGTAAGTCTATTTTGTAACCTGTCAGTTTTGCCGCTAAACGCACATTCTGACCACCCTTACCAATGGCTAAGGATAACTGATCGGCAGTGACGGTCACTCGAGCCTCTTTGGTGTCGGTGTCAATTTCGATATTGCCAACTTTGGCTGGAGATAAGGCATTTTTAATAAATTCTCGGGCGTTGGTGTCAAACTGAATCACATCCACCCGCTCACGACCAATTTCGGCAGTCACGGCTTGGATTCGGTTGCCTCGGTGTCCGATACACGCCCCAATTGGGTCTACATTGCTGTTGCGGCTGCTGACCGCAATTTTAGAACGCTGACCAGCTTCGCGGGCAATGGCTTTGACTTCGACTGTGCCATCAGCAACTTCGGGAACTTCTTGGCGCAACAAGTGCATCAGCAGTTCCGGCGCGCCACGCGAAGCCAAAATACTTGGTCCTCGGTTGGTCATGGCGACTTCTTTTAAGTAAATTTTGGTACGAGCGCCACCAATTAAACGCTCACCCGGAATTTGTTCCTTTGGCGGCATAATTGCTTCGCCGCGCCCAAGTTCCACAAAGATATTGCCTTTGTTGTCTACCCTTGCCACACTTGCGGTCAATACTTCGCCTTCGCGGTCTTTGTATTCGTTATAGACCACGCTTCGTTCAGCTTCACGCATTTTTTGAGTCAGCACTTGCTTGGCGTTTTGTAAGGCAATCCGACTAAAATTTTCTGGCGGTACAGGAAATTCCATTTCCATGCCAAGTTCAACATCGCCGTCTAACTCGAGCGCATCCGCCAAGCTAATCTGGGTGTTTTCGTCCTCAACTTTTTCGACCACTTCTTTAATAATCAGCACTTCAAGTGAGCCACTGTCTGGGTCTAAGGAAACCTCGACCCGTTTACCCTGCTCGACCCGTTTCATGTAGGTGTCCTGCAAAGCCTCCTCGAAGGCTTTAACAAGTGCCATTTTGTCCATCCCTCGAGAAATTGCCAGTTCCTCGAGTGCGGTAATA
>JANNEE010000785.1:0-6456 GCA_031388325.1 Deinococcales bacterium | reverse complement strand
CATATCAACCTTTTCTTTCACGAAAAAAGCAATTGTTGGGTGGCTGACTTACCCGACTTTCATTACTGTTCGGCATTGGGCGACACGCCATTGGAAGCCTTACAGGAACTTGAGATTGCCAAAGCACTTTGGCTCGAGGCTGCAAAGGAAAAAGGACATGAAATCCCTGAACCAAGGTATCGTCCAGCAATTTATTCGGTATTTAACAGGGTAGAACCATTAAAAGTATCGGCAAAGAAACCTTCTGTTGCCAAAAAAACATCTCCGAAAATCCAAAAGAAACGTGTTGCAAAACAAATCATAGCTGCTCTGTGAAGGTCTTAAATGTCTAAAAAAGCCAAGCAAATCTCTAAACCAATTCTCGAGCCGATGCCACCCACCACGGCTGCCTCGAGCGCACGTTCTTTATGGCGACGTAATGGTTTATTTTTTGCGATTGGGTTTTTTGTTTTGGCTAATGTTTTTTTATTGGCAATGGATAGCAAAGTGATTGCACCTACGGCTTTTGGAATAATTACGTTTCTGACGGTTTTTTCGTTGGTGATGGCAATTTTTTATGGTTTACAGTATTTGCAAGTCAAACGCAAAGCCCAACTCGAGGCTTGGTCAGAACACAAGTGGAAGCTCTGGCGTGAAGGATTTTAATAAAGAGGTGTACCTATGAATGCAGTTCTCGAGAAACAAGACATCAAAATAAGCAACGATTTTCCCCTTATTTTTGAACGTTCTAAAACAGGTCGGCGTGGTGTGATTCCGCCGCAAGCCGCCAAAGCCCAAGGCGTGAAGCTGGGGGAGTTACTGGGCGAAGAAAACTTGCGGGTCTCGAGTTTGCCGCTTCCAGAAGTGTCCGAACTCGATTTGGTGCGGCATTATACGGGTTTAGCAAACCGTCAGATGAGTGTTGATGCCAATTTTTATCCGCTTGGAAGTTGCACCATGAAGTACAACCCAAAGGTCAATGAAGTCGCAGCCGCGTGGTTTACCAGTTTGCACCCGTACCAAGACCCAAGCACGGCTCAAGGGGCGCTCGAATTGCTGTTTAATTTGGCTTCCGACCTCGGGCAGATTACGGGCATGGATGCCGTTACCTTGCAACCAGCCGCAGGAGCGCACGGCGAATTTACAGGCATCCTAATGATTCGTAAGTATTTTGAACAAAAAGGCGAACTCGAGCAGCGCCGAATTGTGATTTGTCCAGATGCGGCGCACGGCACGAATCCGGCTACGGCTGCCATGGCTGGCTTTACCGTGGTCGAAGTTCCAGGCAACGAACGTGGTGAAGTGGATTTTGAGGCACTCGAGGCGGCGCTTAACCCAAATGTGGCAGCAATTATGCTGACCAACCCAAACACACTGGGAATTTTTGAAACGCGGATTCTCGAGATTAGCCAGAAAGCCAAAGCCCTTGGAATTCAACTCTATTACGACGGCGCGAACACCAATGCGATTGTTGGCAGGGCGCGTCCGGGCGATATGGGCTTTGATGTGATTCACCTCAATTTGCATAAGACCTTTACCGTGCCGCATGGCGGCGGTGGTCCTGGAACGGGTCCTGTCGGGGTAAAAGCCCACCTCGAGCCATTTTTGCCCACTCCAATCATTGCAAGGGCAGCCAATAACTTTGTTCTCGAGTTTGACCGTCCGCATAGCATCGGACGGGTTCGCAGTTTCTATGGCAATTTTGGCAATCTGGTACGGGCATACACTTATATTCGCAGCCTTGGCGCAGAAGGGCTTCACGATGCCTCGAGTATGGCGGTATTAAATGCCAATTATTTGCGCGTGAAATTCCAGCAAATTGGTTTTGAAACTGCCTATAACCGAGTCAATATGCACGAATTTGTAGCTGTGCCGCCCAAGGGCATGAAAACCTTAGATTTTGCCAAGGCGCTGCTAGACTACGGCATTCACCCGATGACGGTCTACTTTCCACTGGTGGTTTCTGAGAGCATGATGGTTGAACCGACCGAAACCGAGAGTTTAGAAACCATGGACAGGTTCGCCGAGGTAATGCAGGAAATTCTTCTAAAAGCCAATGCCAATGCGGGTTGGCTCGAGAATGCGCCGTATAACACTGTGGTGCGGCGTTTGGACGAAGTGCTGGCAGCCAAAAAGCCGATGCTGACCTATCAGAAACTTTCAAAAAGCTAAAGATAATGGAAACTATTCGTCTGACTTGTCCACTTGATTGCCCCGATGCCTGTTCATTGCTGGTCAGCTTAGAGCATGGACGAGCCGTTAAGGTTGCTGGCGACCCAAATCACCCAGTCACCAAGGGATTTGCTTGCAGCAAAACCTACCGCTATCCAGAACGGGCGTACCTTGAGACACGCCCTAAGTTTCCCTTGCGTCGCAATAAGGCTGGTCTTCTGATTCGGGTTTCTTGGGATGAAGCCTTGGATGAAATTGCCACAAAACTCCAAACCATTCTCGAGCAGCACGGCGCACAGAGCATTTTGCCGTATCATTATGCTGGCACGATGGGCTTAATGCAGGGAACGCATGCCCATGCCCTGTTTAGAGCATTAGGTGCTATCGAACTCGAGGAGACGATTTGTGCTTCTACAGGCAGCGAGGCTTGGGCGCAAACCTACGGCTCAGCACGGTTCGGCACAAACCCAGAAGATGTCCCCAACGCCAAACTCATTCTACTATGGGGCATCAACAGTTTAGCCACCAATAGCCATTTAACTCCGTTTTTAACAGCAGCACGACGCAATGGGGCAAAAATAATTCACATAGACCCGTACCAGAACAAAACCAGTTTATTTAGCGACCAGCACATTCGGATTCGCCCTGGAACAGATGCAGCTTTAGCACTTGGCATTGCCAACATCATTATTGCAAAGAATTTGCATGACACAGAATTTCTAAGTGCCAACACTCGAGGCTTTGAAGCCTACCGTGATGCAGCCCAAACTTGGACACTCGAGAAAACGGCTGAGGTGACAGGGATAGATGCCAGCGTGATTGAAGCCCTTGCCCTCGAGTACGCAAATACAAGTCCATCTTTTATTCGCACCAGTTACGGCATGACTCGGCATGAGGGTGGCGGCAACGCCCAGCGAGCCGTGACGATGTTGCCGATTCTGACTGGACAATGGAAACATCTTGGAGGCGGAGCGCTTTTAAGCACCAGTGGGGCGTTTCAATTAAACCGCACTAAACTTGGGGCGGCGCATTTGATTAAACCCAGCACCCGCAAAGTCAACATGAATCAACTCGGTACTGCCTTAGAACCAGAAAACGGCATTCAGGCGCTTTTTGTCTATAACTGCAACCCAGTGGTGGTTGCGCCAGACTCGAGCCGTGTGATTGCAGGGTTTAAGCGCCAAGATTTACTGACCGTGGTTCTCGAGAACGCCATGACCGAAACCGCCGAACTTGCCGATTATCTTCTGCCTGCCACAACTTTTCTCGAGCATCAGGATTTGTACACGGCGTATGGGCATTATTACCTGAGTTATAACCAAGCGGCTTGTGAACCGTACTTTGAATCGCGTTCCAACACTTGGATTTTTGGCGAATTGGGCAAGCGCCTTGGCTTGACCGAACCAAGTTTGTATTGGGACACTGAGACACTGGCTCGAGAGCTTCTGAACAGTGAGCATGAGTTTATAAAAGGGATAACGCTCGAGGCACTCCAAGAACATGGTTTTGTGCGCTTAAACGTGCCAGAAAAGTTTTTGCCCTACCAGAACGGCTCGAGTTTTACATCAGATGGATTACTGCATCTCGACCCAGCCCCGCTCTACATTGCCCCAAAAGACGCACCCAACGCAGAATTTCCATTAAAACTGATGACTCCGCCAGCCCATCATTTTTTGAACAGCACATACGGCGAATTACCGAAATTGCGGCAACTCGAGGAAAACCAACCCCAAGCCATGATTCATCCGCTCGATGCTGAGGTGTACAACATAAGTCATGGTCATCAAGTTCGTTTAAGCAGCAAGCAAGGCAGTGTGGTACGACAAGCCAAAATCACCGAAGCGACCACTCGAGGGGTGGTGATTGTTGAAGGCACATGGTGGGGTAAACATGCACCAGATAGATTGGGGATAAACACCCTGACCAGTCAAGCCGTCAATGACATCGCGGGAGGCAGTATTTTTCACAACACTCCAATTCGTCTCGAGACAATCTAATGCCACAGCCCTACTTAAAGCAGCCTTCTCGAGACACACACAGGGTAAAACTTGGCGAATCTGGAAAGGCGTTGTCTTTATTGGCGCAACTCGAGCTTAAAAATGCTTTTTTTTTGCGTTAAATGACGTAAACTATCTGCAATGACCATGAATCGTTTAGATGCCCGTGCGCGTTTGGTGTTCCATTACGCCCGTGAAGAAGCAGACCGCTTAGGTCATGCGGTGATTGAATCTGAGCATTTGCTGCTCGGTTTACTGCGCGAAGGTGGCACAGCCGCGCAAGTGCTGAATGCTTCGGGCTTAACCTTAGAGGCGGCACGACACCGCGTGGTGGAACTGATTGGGCGTTTTGATCGTTCAAGGGATGCACCCCCGCCAGCCATCACTGCTTTAGCACGTCGGGTCATGGATTTAGCTGGGGTTGAAGCAGCCAATTATCAGTCATCTTTTATCAACACTGGTTTTGTCTTACTGGGCATGATTCACGCTGGCGATGGTGTAGCAATGGGCATCATCAATCAAACGGTTGGTGGCACAAAAGCGGTTCGCAAAGCGACTTTAGCAGCTTTGCAATTACCACCCGATGCTGGAACGGACATTGAGGAAAGTTCGCCTAGCTCGAGCCTATCGGGGATTGTGGCTGTCCCTGCCGATTCGGTACTGTCGCGGTTGTTTAACCGTGCGCCAGAGCAAAATCTCGAGCCAAGTTCAGCCGCCGTTCCAGCAATGCCTGAGATTCCAACGATGGCTTTAGGTAGTCAGAATCTCGAGTCAGGATTTTCTCAGACACAAGTCCCAGAACTCGAGTCAGTAAACCATGCCGTAGAAATGCCAGTCCAACTTGAATCTCGAGATGAGGAAATTCCAGATTCAATGCTGATGGATGAGGCATTTGAAGAAGTTCCGCCAGAAGTTGAAACTGTTTTTGTGCCTGAAATAACTGTAATTCCAGTGGTCGAAACCACAATACCAATATCAGTGCTTGACGAAATAACACCAATTCGTCAAGTTGACGAAATCACTCCAATTCCAGCGCTTGAGGACGCACCACCTATTTCTAACGAGGTAACACCCATTTCAGATGCTCTACACCCGACCCCAGTGATTGAAGCCGAGACAAATCTTGAAGCCAATGCTATTGACCCATCGGCTAAGGTCACAGCCGAAGTTTTGGTCGCTGAAGTTGAAGTCATGCCTGAAGCAATTTTGCTACCAGAAAAACCAGATGTAGAACCTTCACCAAATGATTCTACCGAGGGCTTACTGATTAGCGACTTACTCGAGACACCTTTTACCCATGACTCAAACTTGGTTTCGTATCAAACTCCTGCTTTGGTGGTGTTATCCCAGCCACAAGCAAATCTCGAGCTACCAACAAACGAAGACTTCAATCGAACCATTGATTTCACAAATTTAGCACCAGAGACGTTTGAAGAAGATAATTCTAGGTTAGTCTTATCTGAAATAGAAAATTCAGTTAATGCAACCCAGCCTGAAATTATTGAATCCATCCAAGTTCTTGAAATAACGCAACCAGAATCGTTTGTCCAGGCATCCGAGCCTATGGATTTTGAAACAAGTACCGAGATGCCGCTCGAACCCCTAGCCTTGCCCGAACATATGGAGACCACCGAGGAATCTACACCAATTTTAACCCTTAAACCTGTACTCGAGAACGAACCTGAGTCTGGTCTCGAGAACGAATCTGAGTCTGGTCTCGAGGAGAACATGTTGAGTACTGCCTCAAATGCCTTGCCATTTGTACCAGCAGCGCTGCTTAAAGTGGCTTCTTGGGATATGGTCACGGCTTCTAGTGTGATTAAGCGCCAAATTATTGCTTTAGGGGGCGGTGGGTTTTCGCAAGAATCGAGTAATTTGCTGCTAGACCAATACATTCTCGAGGTGGCTAGTTCGGCTCGGGAAGTGGCAGTGCCTAGGGTTTGTTTTGTTTCGACCGCCGCAGGTGATTCTGATGTCTACATTAAACGGTTTTACAAAGCCTTTGAACAACTCAATTGCCAAGCCTCGCATTTACCGCTTTTTCATACCGATGATTGGACAGAAGACTTGGAGGACATGATTTTAAGTGCCGATGTACTTTACTTTAGCGGTGGCAGTACCAAAAATGCCTTAGCGCTCTGGCAGGCATGGCAACTCGAGCCGATTTTTAAGCAAGCCTACGAAGCTGGTACAGTCTTTACGGGTGTTTCGGCAGGTGCAATTTGTTGGTTTGAGCAATTCACCACCGATTCTATGGGGCGCTCACTCGGGGTGATGAATGGCTTGGGTTGGTTGCCGGGGTCGTTCA
>JANNEE010000779.1:0-2105 GCA_031388325.1 Deinococcales bacterium | reverse complement strand
CACAAAGATTCGATTCAATATAATTGGCGTAACGCTGCTCATTTTGCAACAATTCGGGAATTCGTTTTAGAGCTTCGAGCAGGATACTTTTGGCTTCTGAGTAGCGTTTCTGCTCGAGCAGCATTAAAGACTGGGCAAATTCAAACTCAATCGCCATACGTGCTTGGGCTTTATACCGTAAATCAAAAGTTTTCTCGCATAATTCATAGGCTTCTAGCCACGCACCAGTCTCGAGCAAGGGATACGCCAAATAAACAGCCGCCATTCCTATAAATACTGGGTTGTCATCTATCTGCTGTTTAATGACTAAAGCACGTCTGGCATGGATGACAGCCTCTTGATAAAAACCAGTGTTGGTCTGACAAAATGCCAGATTTTCAGTGTAATACGCCATTGTATCGCCGATTGGCTGCAACTCAAAGCGTTCAAGAATATCACGCCAATGCTGGGCAGCAATTTGCCAGTCACCTCGAGACTGATACGCATCGGCGAGGGTGACAAGTGTCCAACGCTCGTGGTCTGGACTGATTTTTTTGGCTCGAGCCACCAGTTCAAGAATCGGCTCGATGGGGTGGTTATCGTCGGTGCTTTGTCTTTGAAAATTCAGTTTTGACATGGCGGTTTCCATCGCGCCTTTTTCGTCTTCTAAGCCTTCAAAAATGGCAGCAGCTTGATCGTATAAATCCTCGACTTTATCAACTTGAGACCATGTGTAGGTGTTGGCGGCAAACACCAACGAATGCCCCTCGAGTCGTAAATCCCCTAGTTCTCGAGCTAAGGCTAAGGCTTGTGCCGCTAAGGTGGTGGCTTTCTCGGATGGTTCATTTAAGGTCACATAAATTGAATTGAGCGAACCAAATAAATGCCCAATTTCATCGGTGGTCAATCCTAAGCCAAGAACGCTGCCATCGGGTCGTTCGGTCAAAATACGTCTGGCTGCCTCGAGATGAAAAACTGCATCGCGCCAAGCATAAATTCGCTTGGCATCATCGGCTGCCTGCACTGAAAAACGCACCGCCTCGAGCCACGCCCGAGCGCCATACGCATGACCAGCCCGTTGTGCTGCGCTGCCAGAAACTCGGGTCAGTGCCAATAGTTGCAAAGCCTGTAAACGTGGCGCACTGAGGCGCTGCAAGGCAGTTTCACGCAGCTTATCGTGTGAAAAAGTAAAGCGTACCAAATCCAAGCCAAAAGCGGGCAACTCGAGCAGCACCCGAGCGCGAAGGCATTCCTCGAGCGCGAGTAGGGCATCTGCTTCGGAGGTTTGGGCAAGTTTAGCCGCATCTGTAAACGTAAAACCTTGCCCCAAGACCGCCCCAGCCTCGAGAAAAACTCGTGCGGCAGAACTTAAACGGGCCAACCGAGCCTCGATAACGGTACGAACCCCGGGCGCGGTTTGTTGGTTTTTGAGTTGGACTGTCCAACCAGTACGGTTGGCTAACAATGCCCCGCTTTCCGAAAGACTTCGCAAGGTCTCGGCGATGTACAAAGGCTGTCCACTGGTTTCTTGGTACAACCAATCCAAAAGTGCAGGGGGTGGCAGACCAATATCCTCGAGTAAGCGCAGCGTTTCATCTCTGGAAAATGCCTCGAGCGATAATTGCTCAAGCGGCACATCTCGGGCTAAACCGCTCAGCCATGTTTGCAAATTTTCGAGGGCTTCACTGCGAACCGTGACCAGCAGCAAAATCGGGGTTTTCTCGAGGGCGGCACGGCGCAGGGTAAACAGCAAGACCTCGAGCGAAGCCGCATCTGCCCATTGGGCATCGTCGAGTAACCAAATCAAATGCCCAAGCCGTTGTGACAATTTGACCACCGCTTCAAAAACCCTCGAGCGCCCAAGTGATTCGTCTGATACAGCAGCAGGTAAATTCGGCAACTCGAGCAGTTCTGGCAGCAGCCGCGCCAATTCTGCCAACCAAACGCTGGAAAGCCGCGTCTCGAGATGCCCAACCCGCCGCAGGGCATCGGCAATACACTGATACGCCAAGGCTGCTCCTTCAAAAGCCCTTGCCGAAATAACGGTTGCATCTCGAGCGGCTGCCCAAGCTAAAAATTCTTGGGCGAGGCGGGTTTTACCAATGCCTGGTTCGCCGCTTAAAACC
>JANNEE010000736.1:0-5918 GCA_031388325.1 Deinococcales bacterium | reverse complement strand
GCCCTTTGAAATCCTGAATCTTCTACCTCCTGAGAGCGCTTCTCCCAACGGGAGAAGCTGACTTGACCACATACGCGCACCTTCGGGCGTGGTCGCTGCCGAAGGCTGATGAGGGGCTTCCCGAATGCTCAAGTTTTATTTGCCCAAAGCAAAATTAAGTTCATCCCGTAAGCCCAACGCCGAAGCTCGAGCCGCCGTTGCAAAGTCCAAACCCATACTCGCGTACTGAATCGCTCTCGAGGCACTTGCCACCGCCCCTAAACCATTCTTGTCAAAGGCTGCCGCTAAATCCGTAGCCTTTGCCCCCTGAGCGCCAAGCCCGGGCAGCAATAACAAAACATTCGGCATGAGCTTACGCCATGCCTCGAGTTCGCTTGCATGGGTTGCGCCAACCACTGCGCCAACTGCGCCATAATCACCTTGGGTCTGAGTCTCGAGATACTTGGCAATCACTTGGGCAACCGTGCCGTTTTTCGTCTCGAGGTCTTGAAGGTCTCGAGAACCGGGGTTACTGGTTTTGACCAGCACAAAAATTGCCCCAGCATTTTGGGTTGCCGCACTTAAAAAAGTTTCGATGGTTTCAAACCCTAAAAACGGATTCATGGTTAAAGCACTCTCCGCATGTTGCCCAGATAGCCATGCCTTGGCGTAGGCTTCGGCGGTACTTGGAAAATCACCGCGTTTACCATCCAGAATTATCGGGATGCCCATAACCCGTGCCGTAGCACAGATTTTCTCGAGCAGTACCATTCCCGCTATACCCATCGCTTCGTAATAAGCAAGGTTCGGTTTGACGCAAGCAATAACATCCGCACAAGCCTCGAGAATGTCCAAGCAGTGCTGCTCGACTTTTTCAAGGCTGTGATTGTGTAACTCGAGACGCGGGTCTAAGCCCAAGCAAAGGCGGGTGTTTTTCTCGAGCATTCGGGTGTGTAAGGTCTGGGCAAAATTCACATTTACTCCATTGTGACAAGGTAATCGTATAAATCGGGTCCGCCCGTCATCACTTCCACCCCAAGTTGCGGTAGGGTCTCGTGAATACTCAAAACAAGCCCTTCGGTAGTTTCGGCAGTCACGTTAGGTCCAGTGAAGACCGTGACAATTTCTTGCATCGTGTACGAACCCTTGAGCATCTCGAGGACAGCTTGTTCGGCTGTGCCGCCGTTATAGACTAATACATCATCGCGCAGTCCAATTACTTCACCTTCTTTGATTTCTAATCCGTCTATGGTGGCGGTGCGGCTGGCTTTGGTGACTTCAAATGTTAATACTCGAGAACTGCCCTCGGTCATTTCAGGGATGAGTTCGGCACTGGTATTTTCTTTGTGATACCGAAAAGCTGCCCCTAAACCCTGCCCAAGGGTACGGGTCGGAATCACATGAAGTCGTTTTTCGGTCTCGAGTTCGGCGGCTTTTTGGGCTGCCATAATTACATTTTTATTGTTTGGCAAGACAATCACATCATCAGACTCGACACTTCTGGCAGCATCGAGAATATCTTGGACACTGGGGTTTTGGGTTTGCCCGCCCGAAATAATCCGCACCCCGAGACTGCGAAAAACCTTGACCAGTCCGTACCCCGAAACCACCGCAACCGCACCTGTTGTTGGCGTTTCGGCTTTGCTGGCTGCGCCTGCCATCGCAAGAATTTCGGTGTGCTGCTCAGACATATCCTCGATTTTAGAGCGAATCATTTTGCCGTACCGTGCCACGGTTGCCAGTAGCGCATCGGGGTTATCGGTGTGAATATGCCCTTTAACAAAACCTTCTGCGCCAACAACCAGTAAACTATCGCCAAATTCTTGGACAATTTCGCGGATTTCGGTCGCCGATTTGGTGGCATTCTCGAGTAGGAATTCTGTGCAGTAGCCAAATTCCTCATTTTCAAATTGGTCTTGGGCATAGGATTCAATCACTGGTGCTTCTGGTAGCGGCAAGTTTGTGAGTTTGGCTTCGATGCCTTTTAAGACATGTAAAAACCCAGCCCCACCAGAATCCACCACGCCAGCTTGTTTTAGCACGGGTAGCAAGTTGGTGGTGTTCTTGAGACTGATGTAGCCACCTTTAAGCGCCATTTGCAGTAACTCGAGGACATCTAAGTTCGGGTTAGCAGTGAGCGCTGCCCGTGCAGCTTCGGCGGTTTCCCTTGCGACGGTCAGAATTGTGCCTTCGACGGGTTTCATGACGGCGGCATAGCCAATTTTGGTGGCTCGCTCTAAGGCTTCGGTCAGGGTCTGGGCGCTAATGCTGCTTTGTTCGCGTACCACTTCGGCAAACCCTTTAAGCAGTTGACTTAAAATCACACCACTGTTGCCTCGAGCGCCAAGCAATGAACCATACGAAATTGCGCGTGTCACATCGGGCATATTGGCATGGTTGGCGACATCGAGTTCACGGCGGACACTCTGCATGGTGAGGTGCATGTTTGTGCCTGTATCGCCATCCGGCACGGGATAGACATTTAGGGCGTTGGTCTCTTCTTTATAAACCCCTAGCCAATCGGTGGCGTAAATAAAGCACTCAGCTAATTGTTGACTTGTTAGGTTATGCACCGCGTCCACCTTTCTTTTTTACGTTATTTGCACCCGGTTTGGCAACCCCGACCACATGCACTTTAACGCTTGATAGTTCAATCCCAGCAAGGGCTTTGGCAGTATGCACAATACGGTCTTTAACATTTTCTGCCACAGCATGAATGGCAGTACCGAACGCCACCACCACAAAGACTTCGCAAGTACGGGTTGTGCCTTCGCCAGCTACGACCACGCCATCTCGAGACTGCGGTTGTCCAAGTATTTTTTGAATTCCCTCTTTTAAGTTAGCCGGTGCCATTCCCACCACACCCGGAACTTCGTGCGCCGCTAAGCCAAGTAAACTGGCTAGGGCATTTTCTGTGACGTTAATAGTACCTTTCACGCCAGCCTCCACAAAACTGTTTGCATTTGGCGATTATACGCGGTTTTGGGGTGGCTCGAGAAGTGGTAAAAATAAAGCACCGCCCTCGAGTATTGGGGCAGTGCTTTATTGGTCATGTTATTTAGAAATTTGCGTTTGGATTGCTGGTCGTGCCATTTGTTCCATTATTTGTCCCAAGTGGTGTTCCACCTTGCACAGCAAGCCCACCAATAACCGTATTGGCATTGGCGACTGTTCCGTAAGTCACAGTCACGGCTGTGGCAGAACCAGCCGTAGCGTTGGCATTGAAAGCTGCGCCGCCGTTGGCGTTTCCACCAGAACCACCTTTGCCATAAGTTTGTTGACCTGAACCACCCAGTGCATTACCCGGCGCTCCGCCTTGTCCACCCGTGGCATGATTGGTGTTAAAGGTGACAGTATTTATGCTCAGTGTAGCAGTGCTGGCATTAAAAATCGCTCCGCCTTGGGCAGTTCCGCCCAGTCCGCCCAGACCATTGGGAAAACTATTCACCTGAGACCCAGCCGCGCCTGAACCACCGATACCACCAATCGCCCTATTACCACTAAACAGGCTGCTCGAGTTAATGGTTAATGCGCCAGAATTATAGATTGCGCCGCCTTGCGCCGCGCCTCCGACCCCACCATCTTGACCCCCATTAAAACCAGGCGTGCCATTGCTACCCACACCACCTTGGGCTTGATTATTTTGTACCCTGATGTTGCTTAATGTCAGTGTAGCAGCGTTTAGAATTGCCGCCCCTTGTGCAGAACTGCCAGAAACATAACCATTACCGATGGTGAAGTTGCTTAGGGTTACAGTATTACCGCCTTGAATGTTAAAAACACGCACATTACTGGCACTAAAAGCAGTTGCCCCACCCAGCACAGCCGCCGTTGGCGAGGCGTTGGTATTGGTGATTGTCAGGCTTTTACTGATGACCAAGGTACTTAAAAGCGTGATGTTTTGACCGTTAATGCCATTTAAGTTGATTGTACCTCCAGAAGCAATGTTTTGAATCGCACTGCGTAATGTCCCAGCACCACTGTCGGCGTTGCTCGAGACGTTGATGGTTGTGGGGGCTTGGACTAAATAAATCGCAGTTGGCGCACCCACCGCCCGTGCCAAACGCACACTTGGAATAAAACGGTTGGTCGCGGTAGTATCGGTCGAGCCGGGCATGATATTCACCACTGCACCCGTCAATTGGGCTGTCTGACTTGGAAGGCTGTTAAGGGCTTGCTGCTCGAGACTTTGGGTGACTCTGGTTTGGTTGTCTGTGACCACTAAGAAGTCCATCGAAAAAGTAAATGGGTCATCCGAGATGGTGGCTTGTAATGGAAAACGCACCGCCAATGTTACCCGCCCCTCGAATAAATTGGTGCTTGGGTTGGCAGCCAAGGTACGGTTGACTGGGTTAGCACTGGTGCGCCGAACCACAAAACCATAATTGATGGGGACAACACCCGCCGTGGCAAAACCGGGGATTTCAGATTCATCAAAGACCTGAAAATCCTCTGCCCCAGAACTGGTTTCGACTGTGTTGCTTAGGGCGTTGTAGCGCATTCCGTGGGTTGGCTTAAACGACTGCGCCAAGGCTGGCGTAGTCAACAGTGTGTCACCATAACTTCTCATATCAGCAATCGCACTTTCACCAAGACTGGTTGCGGTGCTAACTGCCAGAAAACTGATGTTGCTGTTGGCGCTTGTATAGGCTGTGCCAGTAGTGGTGGCGTTGCGAATGTCATAGGTTGCACTGACCCAGCGCTCACCGCCAGAACCCCTTGTGCCAGTCGTGAAGGTACTGGTGTTTATCAGCTTCATTTGGATTCCACTGGCTGTGCCTGTCAGGGTTTGTGGTTGCAATTTGGCGTTTGAGCTTCCGGCGCTCGAGTCAACTTGAAAATTTACCCGCATCAACCCGAGAACTAGTTGTGGTTCAGGACTGATTTGTGTACAGGCAGCTAAGGCAATGGCGGCAACAAAGGCAGTTGTTAGGTAATTTATGGGGTTTTTCATTATTTTTCTCCTTTTACTGGCACTTCGAGTTGAATTGGCACACGAATCGGTGAACCACCGATGAGCGCCACAAATACGCCTAAGACCTCGAGTTTTGGAGTTTGATAGGGAATTTTCTGGTTTTTATGACTGTCTTTCATGCGACTCCTTTGGCTGAGTGTAAGCAGATGTATTTTCAAGAAAACATCGCGGTTAAAAATTATACTCGAGTCAATTTTCTTGGCTTAAATATGCGTCTAAAGCGGTATGGATCGCAACTTACTGATGATTCATGGCTATAAATAATTGGCGAAAATAACAGCACCGCCTTCTGATTTTTACGACTGAAAAGAAATTATGGCTTCTTCTACAACTCGAGCCTAGCACAAATTTTTTACGATCAGTAATTAAAAAATATACAGATACGACTTGCAAATTTGTGTTTCTTCAAGTAATATATTACATACCAATATGACTGATTCCCAAATACTTCTCGAGCAACTGATTGTCATCAATAGCGTCAACCCAAGTTTAGTAACTGGCGGGGCTGGCGAAACCAAGATTGCTCAATTTGTGCAGCAGTGGCTCGAGCAAAACGGCTTTACCACCCATTGGCTCGAGGACACGGCTGGTCGCCCAAGTGTGGTTGGTGTTGCCAAAGGCACGGGCGGTGGGCATAGCCTAATGCTGAACGGGCATTTAGATACTGTGACGATTGCAGGTTATGAAGGCAAAGCGCTCGAGCCTCGAGTGGACAACGGCAAAATGTATGGGCGGGGCAGTTACGACATGAAAAGCGGTCTGGCTGCCATGCTGATTGCGGCGGCTCGAGCTAAAGACCTTGGCTTGCGTGGTGATATTATTTTAGCGTGTGTTTCTGACGAAGAAGACTCGAGTCTTGGCACAGAAGAAGTGTTGCGTCATTTTACTGCTGATGCTGGAATCGTCACCGAACCCACTGAACTCGAGATTGTCACTGCCCATAAAGGTTTTGTTTGGGCAACCA
>JANNEE010000731.1:0-8047 GCA_031388325.1 Deinococcales bacterium | reverse complement strand
TGCAGCCATTGCGAAACATAATAGCCAAGCGCTAAACCCAAAACAGCTTGCGAAGCCAGAATGCCACTCGAGAAAACATTTTGGAGACTATCGAGTAATTCATGCACAATGCCCCTAGTCACTCCGGGTAATTCAGTCTCGAGAACGGGTCGTCGTAGTAACCATATCGGAACTGCCAGCAGAATGCACAAATACAAGACTCGAGTCAGTGGACCGACAATCCAAGTATGAGACAAGCCGCGATGCGAGAACATCATCCCGTAAGGAATCCATAAGAATCCAAGAAGACCCCAATTGCGTTTTGAATCCACGTTCTGTTCGGCTAAGTCAAGGTCGGGCGAAAGCATAAACGTGCCAGCTATAAACGCTCCCGAGAAGGTCAGCAGGGTCGTTGGCTCGAGTTTGACCCAGCCAGCCGCGTGTGCATAGCCGTAACAACCCAAAAGACCGACAAAAGACAGGGTGTTGATTAAATTGTGAACTTGACCCGATGGCACGCCTATATTATACAAGCCTAAGGCTAGATTAAGGTTGCGCTTACCTTAAACACAGGTTTTGTGGTTCATAATGGCAACCATGAAGATACCTTATGTGTTTGGGGCTTTTGCGTTAGCAGCAATTCTTGTGGCGTGTCCCCCGCCGCCAACTACGGGCATTGTTCGGGTACAACAAGCTGCTGGCGAGGTCTTACGCAGCGTGGCAGTCAATACCCAAGTGCAATTCTCGGCAACCCTTGATGGTCAGCCGACCACCAATGTCAGTTGGAGTGTGGTCGAGGGTGCATCTCGAGGCACGATGGATGCCAATGGCAATTACACTGCCCCAGCCGTTGTACCGTCACCAGCTACTGCCACCATTCGTGCCACCAACAAAAGCGCAACCAGTCAATTTGGCGAATTTCAACTGACGGTCGTCACCAGTGGCGGCATCAGTGGCACAGTCACACTTGGGGCTGGTTTACTTGGCGCTCCAAATGCCCAAGCCCAAACCGTCCGCCTCGAGCCACAAGCTGTTCGCTCCGCTAAAGCCGATTGGAACGCACCGCGCATTCAGGGCGAAGTGCTGATTGTCAGCGACAACAGCCTCCAAAGCCTCTCGAGCCAAAGTGCCAGTTTACGCAGTGCCAGCAGTAAATCTGAAAGCGGGTTTGTCCGCGTCCGTGTGCCAAGTGGTACAACCGACCGCGCCTTTGCCGAAAAACTCGCCCTCGAGACTGGTGCAACCGTACAACCCAATTACCGCTACCGCTTACAAGAAGCCCCAAACGATACTTTGTTTAACGACCAAGCCAATTTAACCCAAATTGACGTGGCTGGCGCTTGGTTTACCCAAGTCAATGTGCCAGATAACCTGATTGCAGTTTTGGATACGGGTATCAATGCCAGTCATCCAGACTTGGTGGGGCGGATTACAGCGGGTAAAGATTTCTGCCCAACTTTTACCACTTCGTGCCAAGGCGAAGACAACGACCCAACCGAACTAACTCCAGCCCAAGGTGGCGGACATGGCACATTTGCAACGGGTCTCATTGGCGCAGCCACCAACAACAAAGCGGGTATTGCGGGCATCACCCAAGGTGGCAAAATTCTAGCCGTTAAAGTCTTTGGTCCAGAGGCAGGCGGCGCAATTGCCGATACCGTGGCACTTTCAAAGGGTATCAAGTACGCTGCTGACCAAGGTTCAAAAGTCATCAGTATGTCGCTCGGAGTCTGTATTACTCAAAGCAACGCCTTTGACACTCCAGACAAACTGACCGAAAACGCAATTACTTACGCTGTTGGTAAGGGCGCGGTTCTAGTCGCAGCTTCGGGCAACAATGGTGTGAATCCAAATGGACAATGTGGTGCAGATACCGCCGTACAATTCCCAGCCAGCAACCCCAATGTAATTGCCGTCGGTTCAGTAAACAACGGCAACGCTCGCTCGAGCTTTAGCGCTACAGGTGCAGCCCTTGACCTTGTTGCGCCCGGCGAAGCCCTGACCTCGTTGCGCTTTGACAACAACGCCTACGAACAAAGAAGCGGTACAAGTTTTGCCGCTCCACAAGTCTCGGCAGTGGCTGGCTTAATTTTTGCGACTAACCCAGCCTTAACCCGCACCGAAGTTCAGAGTATTCTCGAGTCCACCGCCAAAGATTTAGGCGCATCTGGTAAAGATACCGATTTTGGGGCTGGCTTACTCCAAGCAGGAGCAGCCGTTTCTAAAGCCAAGGTTTTCTCTAACCCCAATCCAGCCCCGACCGCCAAAACCAGTGTCTATATGTATGCCGACCGCCTGCGGACTGTTCCAACAGCCAATTGTGCGATTATCCAAGCCAGCAACCGCAACTGTTACGACGGCGCAAGCGCCTTGGCTGGGCGTGGTGTTGTGACCATCAACGGCACAAGCGGGGCAGTGGCGTACAGCATCACCCTCTCGAGAGACGGCAATCCGCTCCAAGCTGGCACATACCGAGTCGTGGCTTGTGTCAATAAGAACAGCAACGCCGAAGCCTGTGATTCAGGAGATTTAGGCACAGAAAGCAACTTGAATTTACAGTTTAATGGGACAAGTCTGCCGAATATCAATTTAACGCTTGCCGCCCTGCCTTAAACCTATATGAGAAAAACATGAAGTTTCTCGAGACTAGCCGAAATACAAATCCTTGTGATACACTCTTGCGCTGTTACCGCAAGGAGAGGTGCCAGAGCGGTTGAACGGGGCGGTCTCGAAAACCGTTGAACTTCGTAAGGGGTTCCGTGGGTTCGAATCCCACCCTCTCCGCCAAAAAAACCCTTCGGTTAACCGCCGAAGGGTTTTTACTTAGCCAAGCATTTTGGCGTACAGCGCCGTACTTGGCTTGGGGCGTAAACTGGGCTGGTGCAAACCTCGAGTACAAAATTAGCCGCCGCTTCTGGAACAACCATCGTGGCTGTGATGACCGCCAGCCACTTTATCAACGATAATTTCACCAGTTTACTGACCCCCTTACAACCTGCACTGGTGGATAAATTTAACATCACCCTTGGCGACACAGGGACTTTGGTGGCGATTTTATCGGTGGTGGGCAGTGTTTCTCAGCCATTTTTTGGCGCACTCGGCGACCGTGTAGACCGCAAATGGTTAGCGGCAGCAGGTCCGATATTAGCCTCCATTGGCATGACTTTAATCGGTTATGCACCCTCGTTTTTTCTGGTAGCACTGCTGATTGTTCTGGCTGGAATTGGCAGCGCGGTTTTTCATCCAAGTGGCGCGGCGTATGTGGCACAAAATTCTCAACTCGAGAAACGTGGACTGTACGCCAGTATGTTTAGTGCCGGTGGTACGGCTGGACTGGCACTCGGTCCTCTAACCGCCACTGCCCTTGGTTTACAAGGCATTGTTTGGTTAATGCCGCTTGGTTTTTTAATGGGGATAATTTCGTTTGTTATTACCCCAAGCAGCCGAGTCTCAAGCAAACCAACTGCCCTTAAAGATTACCTAGAACTCTTTAAGGGTCCGATTCGTAGCCTCTGGGCAATGGGTGTGCTGCGTTCACTGAGTACCGTGACTTACGCCAGTTTGTTGCCTTTTGTACTCAAAGACAAAGAGTCTGATTGGGTGATTGCAGGTTCGCTTTTTATGCTCTCGATTGCCAGTGCCATCGGCGGCATTATTGGTGGACAGGTTTCAGATAAAGTTGGTCGTACCACCGTTTTGCGCTCGAGTGTGCTGCTTTTGATTCCGCTTTTTATACTGCTGGTCTTTGTTAGCCCCTCGAGTATCGGGATTGTGCCTTTTTACCTGCTGTGTTTTATTGTTGGCGGACTTGCCAACGCTACCATTCCTGTAGCAGTTGTGGCAGCCCAAGAATTTGCGCCGGGTAAAACTGCCACCACCAGCGCCCTGATGATGGGATTTAGCTGGGGAACGGCTGGGGTGCTGTATAAATTAGTCGCAGAACTTGCCGAAGCCACCACGCCACAAATTGCCATGCTGGTAACAATCGCCTTTTTAATTCCAGCTTGGTTAATCACCCTAAAACTGCCCGAACCACCTCGAGCCGAACTAGGCTAAAATGCCATATGGTTCATCTCGAGTTGCTGGGGTCTGGAGCGGCACGGCTCGAGCAGCAAGATTTTTTATTGCCACCAGATAAACGCAGTGCTTTACTGATTTACTTAGCAATTCGGGCTTGTTCAGTACCAAGAACCGAAATTAGCAATTTATTCTGGTTGGATACCCCGGATTTTGAAGCACGGCGTAACTTAAGACAATTGTTACAACGGGTCTGGCAGTTGCCTTTTGGGGTTGCCTTAGCGCGTCAAGACGGCAAGTCACGGCTGGCTGCACCACTCGAGTTTTTAGGAACAACCGATTTACAGCAGTGGCGTTTGCAACTACAAAAAAAAGATACCAAAGCCTTAAAAGTTAATCCTCACCTACTGAGCCATTGGTTTTTACCCGATGCACCAGAATTTATGGCTTGGTTAGAAACAGAGCGGCTGGACTTACTGCTTTTGTGGCGTACTTTGGCTATCGAAACCGCCGACCAGCTTTTAATGCTTGGAGATGCAGCCCAAGCCTTAGAAATTCTCGAGCGGGTACTTAAATTTGAACCACTGTCCGAAGATGCGTTGCAGCTTTTAATGGTGGCGAGCAAACAAAATAAATCCATCACTCGAGGCGTGGCGGCGTTTCAAGCCTTCGCTGGCGTTTTACAGCGCGATGTCGGCATGACCCCAGCCTTGCGTACCCTCGAGTTATTGGCTGTCCTTGAAGACCGTCCTAGCCAGCCATTTGTTCGTCCAGAGACACCATTTTTTGGACGCGAAGAAGAAGTTGGGGCGCTAAAACAATTGCTAGAAAATCCAAATACCCACTTGCTGACCATCACGGGTTTTGGCGGTGCGGGCAAAACCCGTTTGGCAAAAGAAATTTGTCCACATGCCATCTGGGTAAATTTAGAAAATGTAACCACTGAAACGGGGTTAATTGGGCAGCTTTCCGAGAGTTTAGGGATTCGTTTTTCGGCACATCAAGATGCAGTAAGCCAATTGCTGAACATTTGCAGCGCCATGCCAAAAACGACCTTATTGCTCGATAATTATGAACAATTACTGCCAGAAATAAAGCTGGTTGAGGCTTTACTGGGTACAGGTTTACAATTACTGATTACCTCGAGACAAGCCCTTGGTTTGCGCTTGGAACAGATTTATGGGCTACAAGGTTTAGCCATAGAGCCTGCCGCACAGCTTTTTATTGAACGTTCGCAACGCCAAAATAATCAGGTACAAATAGACCTAGAAGCCGTTCAACGAATTGTGGCTACCTTAGAAAGAATGCCTTTGGCTTTGGAATTGGCTGCCACTTGGACACGAACCTTGAACTTACCCAATTTAGCCCAAGAACTCGAGCAGAACACCGATTTACTGGACTGGCGTAAGGTCTTTGAGGGTTCTTGGCGCAGATTAACCCCAGATTTACAACGAAAAATCTGTGTGTTAGCGGTTTGTACGGGTGGTTTTGACCTGAATACTGCCCGCCATTTTGCCCATGCCAATTTAGCCGATTTAGCTGCTTTGGTCAGTGCTTCTTTACTCCAAGCCGAGGCTGGGCGTTTTACGATGCTCAAACTGATTAGGCACGCCGCGATCAAAAATCTGCAATCTGAGATTGAGGTCAAAGCCGCTCATGCCTCATATTATTTGCAATGGTTAGCCAAACTCGAGGGCAAATTAGAAATTGAACCAAAAAATCATCTTGAAGCAGTTCGGATAGAACTCGAGAATATCCGTGCAGCTTGGAATTTTGCCTGTGAATATCAGCAAATAACCCTACTCAGTTCTGCCAGTGTTGCTCTTTCGACTTACCTAGATTTACGAGGCTTATTTTTTGAAGCCCAACAACTCTTTAGAATCGCGGCTGATGCCAGCCAAACCAACGCCCTTGCCCATGCCAAACTCTTGGTGCGCTTGGCATGGGCAGAATTTCGCTTGGGTTTGTACCACAGCACCTTAAAAACCCTCGAGAATGCCCAAGCATTGTATACCCGCGAAAACGACCCACACGGAATTGGTATTTGCGCCTATCAATTGGGCAATGTCTTTGAGGGAATGGGTGATTTTACCAAAGCCACGCAGCAATTTGAAATCGCTTTAGGTCTGATGCAGCAACTCGAGGATGGTGCAGCCAAGGCTCGGGTACTCAATTCTTTGGGTTTGGTCTCCTTAAACAGTGGCGATGCCCAAAAAGCCGTGCAATACCACCGCGAGAGCCTCGAGTTACGGCGCAAAAGCGCTCAGCCTCGAGCCATGTTTATTGCCCAGCTTAACCTTGGCGATGCCCTAAAAAACCTTGGGCAACTCAGTCAAGCCAAACAATTATTTGCGGCATGTTTAAGCATTGCCCAAGCAATAGGCGATCATTTTGGCGAAACACTGGTCAGCAGCCACTTAGCCGATACTGACCGCCGTGAACAAAAACTCCCTCAAGCCCTAGATGGTTTTGAACAGACCCTCAAACACTGTCAGCGTATGGGACACGGCTATGTTGAAGTGATTGCTTTACGTGGTATCGGACTGACCTTACAAGACCTAGGGCAACTCGAGCCAGCCAAAAAGATGTTACTGCAAAGCCTTAAAGTAAGTCTGCAATTAGAAGCCGCCCCGCAAACGAACCTAACCCTAGTTGCCCTAACCGAACTCGAGCTTGAAAATAAGCAGTATCTCCAAGCATGGCGCATTGCCAACCTTGTCTTGCAGCGCCAACCCGCCCCCCGAGAACAACAATTGCTCGAGATGATACTCAAAGAATTGCGCCAAAAAATCGGGCAAGAAACTATTGAATTACCGATTTCGCTCGAGGAAATTTTGCCATTTGATTTTTTGGCATAACACCTACATAACACCTTTCTTTGATACTGATAACCGGAGGAAGGACATGAAAAAAATTCTACAAACAACTGCGTTGGCAATTGGCTTAAGCGTGTTTGCTTTTGCCCAAAACAGCACCCCTAAACCAAGTCTCGAGCGCGTTTGGGGTGGCAATAGTTCGGATGTCTTAAATGGTTTGGTGGTGGATTCAAACGGCAATGCCCTCACGGTTGGGGTCTCCAAGAGCTTTGTGGACACTTACTACGGTGATTTACTGGTTTCTAAGGTATCTCCATCTGGCGAGCTTTTATGGGCAAAAAGCATTGGCACACCGGGCTTAGATTCTCCGATGCGCTACATAGATGGCGACCACGGCGCAACCAGTCGTTCTATCGCCATAGACAGCGCAGGTAGTGTTTATATCGTGGCTCGAGCCGCCTGGAAAATCAATGCCGAACCACCAAGCCAAATTGTTGTCAAATTATCCAGCAACGGTGAAATGCTCTGGAGCAAAGCCTGGCGACCCCATTGGAAAAACCAAGCCAATGGTGCAACCAATGCCTCGAGCCTGACGGTGGTCGGTAATCGGGTCTTTGTGGCGGGTGGCGGCGGCGACGCTGGCGACGAAGCCCAGATTCTGGTCAGTATTTTTGATGCGGGTAACGGCAATCAACTCGATGCCCTGACCATAGACCCAACTCCCGGCAGCAATGACCGCGTGTATAGCATTGTTGCCAATGCCAACGCCAGCAGCCTTTACTTAGGCGGTTGGAACGGACGCACCGCCCGAGGACAAATCCTCAAACTCAGTGTTAATCAAGATAAACTCGAGCTAAACTGGGCAAAAGAAATCCCCCAAGAAACCCGTGGCAGCACCATTTCCGACCTTGATATGGATGCAAATGGCAATCTGTATGCCGCCAGCGATGTTCACGGCACACAGACCTACCTCGAGGTATTCAAACTAGACCCAAATGGCAAAATCCTTTGGGGACAACGCTATAACGCAGGGGTTCGCAATGACCGCAACCATGCACGGGTTGTTCGGGTAATTGGCAACAGCCTTTACTTGGGCGGACGAATCGGCTATCAAGAAAACACCCAAGCTGATTATCAATTTGGCGATAGTGTTTTACTCAAATACAACTTAGACGGCAAACTCGAGCAAGAAATGTATTACTTTACCGGCACACAAAAAGAAGTTCTCGCCATGG
>JANNEE010000633.1:0-4805 GCA_031388325.1 Deinococcales bacterium | reverse complement strand
AGTGGGTAAAGGTGTGTATCCTCGAGTTCCACAATTTCGCCTAACCCGTTCTCGAGACCCCGTTCAGTTTGGGTTAATTCCATGATTGCAGCCGCATCGTGTTTAATTCCAGAACGCCATTTTTGTGGGCTTGTGCCTAGTAAATACCTAAATTCCTCGAATTGACTTAAATTACCGACGGTTAAGCCCTGCCGATGCCCGACCCGTTGCCCGTGGGTACACTCGAGATTTTCAAAAATGGTGTAGTCGTAATTGGTGTTTTGTGGGTTTTGGGTTAAGCGCATTACCAGCAAACAAGCCTCTACCGAAGCCCCAAAGTGCTTTGGGGCATCTATTTTAATTAAAAATGCTTCTTGTAATCCAATTTTTTGTCGTTCGGCGTATGCCAAGATTTTTTGTGCCACCGATGTTTTGACCAGCATGGCAAGGTTTCCTGTTCGAGTTTCAAACCAATGCAGGACGCTTAGGAGCATCCATTCGGAAATATCAAAATTGGCTTTGCCGCTAATGGCTTCAAAACCTGTTCGTTGTTGAAAATTCGATTTTTTTGGTAAGTTGATTCCGCCAATCATGCTTTGGGTGGTGTTTGTGACCCACGGGAAATTACCGAGTACCAAAACAGATTCGGGGATGGTGGAAATTTTTTCTTGCCAAGGCGTATCAAAAAAATCTGCTTGCTCGAGGATAACTCGAGACGAATCAGGAGCTTGGAGTAGGCGTTGTTGCAAAATGTCCAAGTACATTTGATTGATTTCAAAACCCAGTATTTTTTGTGCTTTAGGGAATGTCTGTGCAGCCGCCATGACAAATGCACCAATGCCGCAAGTTGGCTCGAGAATAACTTCGGGGTTCATTCCTAAAGCACGTAGTTTTTGGCAGATGGCAAGGGCTAAATTATCGGGTGTTTGAAAATCCCCAAATTCAATGCGCTCTTTGTTCAGTGTGTTTTTCATGGGTTTTTATAAACAGAAACCAGTCCAGTTTCCGTTCCAGCCTTTTCGATTACTCGAGCGTATTGCAGTCGCCATTGCAAGGCATTGGAAATGGTCAAATATCCTTGTTCGGGTTTCTCGATCAGCATTTCTTCGGCTAGGTTTTGCAGTTCGATTTCGTCCACTGGCAGGTTCTTTTCGGTCATGAATGCCATCAGGTCATCGGTGTTGCCTTCGTTTTCTAGGATTTGCCGTAAACCTTTGGTCATTTGAAAATCAGCTGTTCGGTCTTTTTCTACGAATACCGTATGGGTGATGTGCAGAGTTCCAGTTTTACTTTCGGGGTTATCTATTTTGTCGTACACAAAAACAATTAAGCCATAACCCAGTCCGTAAATTTTTTGTCTCGCAGATTTGAATGGACACGACGATTGCGGTTGTTTAATGCTGGTGACTTTCATGTCAACACCAAGACTCGGGAAATCAATCCCGCTTGCCGAATTACCTTGTTCAAATTGGTAGTTCTCGAGCAGGTACGAACGGAATTTATGTTCCAAATAAGTACCAATGGCTTTTCCGTCGGTCACACCGAACAATGTTACTTGAGCGTGTTGGCTTTCAGTAGCAGAAAATGCTTGGGCTTCAAGACATAATAGCGCTATTGTAAGCAAAGGCTTTTGAACCATGAATGATTTTATCGTAAAAACAAATGTGGCATATGGTCTCGAGACGACTCGAGCGCACCTACTTGACATCATGCGTCCAGACTTGAGTACCGCCCTACCTGTAGTGATTCATTTTCATGGGGGTGGCTGGCATATGTTTGGTAAGCACCTACCCGAAACCGAATTTCTTGCCCATACAGGTTTTTGTGTGGTCAGTGCCAATTATCGCTATGCCCAAGAAGCATTTTTTCCTGCTCAGTTTGAAGATGCCAAAGCCGTGGTGCGATTCCTACGTGAAAATGCCACTCAATTCAACATTGACCCAACTCGAGTCTACACTTGGGGAATTTCGGCAGGAGCGCACATTGCAGCACTGCTTGGCTCGGATGTCCCCAGTAATCTGAAAGCCGTGGCTTGTATTTGCCCACCAACCGATTTGAGTAACCCCACCGATTGGGCGCTCGAGTATGCGGATACAGCTTTTGGGTTTTTGCTTGATGCAAGGGCGGATACACACCCAGAACTTGCCAGAGCCGCCAGCCCATTACACCAAGTCTCGAGCCAATCTGCGCCAACTTTAATTGTGCATGGGGCATTGGATACACTTGTGCCGATTGCCCAAGCCAAGGCTTTAGAGGCTGCCTTTGATCAAGCAGGTGTACAAAGTCGTTTGGTGGTGATTCCCGAGGGCGACCATTTTATTAACGAAACCCACATGCCACTCATTCAAGCAGAAATCCTCGATTTTTTTAGACCCTGATGCCTTTGCGCCAGCCCCTTAGAGATGCACCGTGTCCATAAAACGCATCACAATCTCGAGAATGTGGTGTTAGCGAAAAGTCGTACTGGAATCTGGCGAGGATTGGTATTACATCAGTTGAGGGTTCTCGAGATTGCGCCACTTGGTGCAATTAACTGCCTTGCTCTGTCAATGTAGCCTTCTAAGGTAATTGCCCATTCGTCGGCGGCATCCAAATGCGGCAAGGCAAGGCTGGCATGATGCAGAATTCGCTCTGGGGAACGCCAACCAAGTTGCACCAAGGTATCGGCGGTCATCTGATTGGCAATCACCCAATCACGGCTGGCTTCGGTCGCATGTTCTAAAGCCCGAGCATAATGATCCAGTGCGTCGTCAAGTCGGTAATACTCGTAAGCAATATTTGCCAATAATAAACTGGCAGGAACAATTGCGTCCATCTCGAGGGCGATTCGGGCTTGGCGTTCGGCGCTGTCAAATTCTCCAAGGCGATACTCGAGTTCGGCAAGGTCGGCGTGAAGCTCGGCTTTATGCGGGTAGCTGGGTTCGAGTAGTGCCTTACTTAAACTGTGGCGCGATTCATCAGGTAAACCCGCATCCATTTGGGCTAAACCAAGTTCATGCAGGGCAAAACCCTTATCGGGTTCTTCGGATAAAGTAACGGCTTTTTCAAAAGCTGGAATTGCCAACGTCCAATCTTCTAAAGCGGCTAGACTTTGTGCCATCACCAGCGCCACTGGAAAACTGGCTTCGCCAACACTGGTCTCGAGTTGCACCGCTAACTCAGAGCGTTGTTTGGCTAAACGCGGATTCTCGAGCATCAAATGCGCTCTGGCTTCAAGGTGCAAACGGGCGGCGGCATCAAGCGGGGTTTCTAAACCCAATACGGCTGCGTGGCTTTCCTCAAGGGCAATCAGGGCTTCGTGTGGTTCTTCTAAATCAAGCAGCATCGCGGCTTTATCTTGCAACAATGCAGCTTTGTCCGAACCACTCGCCCCTTGCGCCGCATGATGATAGGCAAGGCTGGCATCACGCCAACGCCCAAGTTCTTCTAACGCCCCACCGCGCCAAGACCAAGCTCGCCATTGCAAAAACAGAGGTAAGTTTGACACCGACTCGAGAACACTTAAACCGAGTTCTGATTCACCAAGGGCAATTAAGGCACTGCCCGCATAAAACCGCGCCACACTGCTGCCACTGGCGGCGGCTCGAGCCGCTTGGATGGCTTTTAGACGTGGTTCGTCCGAACTTGGAAACTCTTCAAAAGTAAAAGCAAAACGATTGGCGTTTAGTGCCAAAAACAAATCACCTGACTTTAATTCTGGGTTATAAAAAACCGCTTGGTCAAGACTGGTGGCTAAACCATCCATCCCACCGACACCAAACAAGGCATAAACCGAAGCCAACTCGAGCGCCAAAGCAGCTTGCTGGCGTGGGTCATGGGAACGCTGCAAAGCAGCTTGAAGCAACGAGAAAGCCGTTTCAAAATCATTGTGTTCTAAAGCCAGACTGACTTCGTTCATGCCAGTGAAGAGAATACCAAGTTCTCGAGGGAAAGTGATACCGACCTTTCGAGGAAGAGTGATACCGACCTTTCGAGGAAGAGTAATACTTATACGAAACGGTTAATGCTCTCGAGATTCCAAATGTCATCCATAAGCCGCTTTAATAATCTTCAATTAAGCGATTGAGTTCGGTTTGTCCTTGCACCACATCCACCACTCGGTCACGATGTAAACCCGTGACAATCAAAGCAATTTTATCGGGTTCGATTTTCAGTTCGTCACCAACACTCCGAGCATCGCGTGTACCATCCAAATTCTTTAAGAATAAATTCGCCACCATTCCAGCAGGAGGATGATATGAAGCTGGAATTTCGCGCTTACGACGCAAATAAATTGTGCGTAAACCAGAAACTGCTGCCACCTCGAGTAAACCTCGAGTCAAGACGCTCTCCAAGGCTTTGTAGGCTCTGGCATAACCATCGTGGTCACTGCCTGAGCGCTCAAGCACTTGACGCAAAGTACGCCTTCCAGTCAGCATTCGGCAAACCCGCCATTCGTCTAAAGTCATACCAATGCTGCTTTCATCGGGCATGAGCGCCATCCGAAAAACATCCTCGAGTGGCAGACTTGGTTCAAAATCAAGTTGAGCTTTGCGTTGCTGCAAATCTTTTAAGTCAAGCCGAACAAACAAACCACTGGGCGATTCGGCACGGTAAAACTTAAAACGTTGCTGGGCTTCGACTTGCAAACGATCTATCACCCCTTCGATTTGTTGGCGTAAACAATCACGAATCAGGCTTTCTGGCACTTCATACGGCGGTTGGGTCAGCATTTGCCCAAGGGTGTACCGCCCACGCATACTGAGTGCCTCGGACAACTCAGATTCGCTTAAAACACCCTGACCCACCAAAATCGTTCCCAGTGGCTCACCGCCGCGTGAACCAAC
>JANNEE010000631.1:0-1591 GCA_031388325.1 Deinococcales bacterium | reverse complement strand
AAATTTTCGGCATACGCCAACTGAACAAACTGTAGAATAAGCCATAAAAAAATGGATTTTGGTTCTATTAACACTGATTGCATTTTGCTCATTAGCCCAAGCACAAATCTCGAGTTGGGGTATTCGCTTGGGTTTAGCCTTTCGTTCTTAATAATCTAATTAGTTTAAGAGCGACCCAATAGCTTTTAGAACCCGTTTGGCTCGAGTTTCAGGGTTTTTCGTGCCTTCTACTGACAAAGTATGAAGGCGTTTTTGACTGTACGATAACTTTTCAAACTTGGCTTTGGCTACTTCGTTCTGCTCAAAAGCCGCCGCTAAGTCTACAGGAATCTCGAGAACACGCGGCTCGGTGTCCAACTCGAGACTGACGGTTATGTTATCGCCGCCTTTGACCTTTGCATTTGTGCGGTGTTCGGCACTGACGGGAATCATAAATTTTCCGCCCATGACTGCGATGGTGCTGCGGTACTCGTAGCCATTGATGCTGACTTTCACGGCTGGTTTTTTACTGGGGCTTAGGCTGCTGACAATTTCGGCTGGTACTTCGATGCCAGTGGCGGTTTTTCCTGCTTCTAATAAAATGGTTTCAAAAGTTTTCATGGCTTAAAGTTTAATCCAATTTGAATCAGTGCAGCCCGTAATTTCTCGAGTGCATTTTTGCCAATCCCATGCAAGGCTTTAATCTCCTGCTCAGTGTGACGACTTAATTGCTCGAGACTGTCAATACCAACCTTGGCAAGGGCGCGGCTGGCTGGTGCGCCAATTTTTGGTAAGTTGCTCACTCGCTTTCCTATTTTACGAGCTTATAGGCGGCTTCGAGCCAATTTAGTAATTCGGTATCTATTTCGGCGCTGCTCCCAATTCCAACGCGGTGTGTGACCATCGCATTCCAAGTGCCAGACAACTCGAGCCGAGGTGTAGCAGGGATTTTGCCAAGTTTAATGCCAATGTCAAAACAGTTCGCAGAAGATGGTTGCAAAATCCCAAATTTCTTCTTGTTCTTTAATAAACTGATATAGCTGCTGGTTGGAGCAAGTTCTACGTCTGGTGCAAACGCCTTTATTTTCTCGAGCAGGATTTCAAAGGTTTCGCGCCAGACTGCTTTAGAGCCACTAAAAACCTTCTCGAGTTTATCGTCATTGCTGGTTTTACTAAATTCGGGGTTTTTCAGCACGGCGGCTATGGCATTGGCATGACCATGCCCTAGGGCAAAATCGGCTTTAAGCCACGCAATAATTTCGCTGTGTTTGACTAAGCCTTTTTCGGCGGCGAGGATTCTAAAATCACTTGGGGTTTTGCCAGTTTTGGCTTTGATGTTATCTAAGTAGGCTTGCATTTTTCTCCTTGTGGGTTTTCTTGGTTTTTAGTACCCCGTTTTTATCGTATGTGTGCCACTCACCAATTTTTTTACCAGTGTTGTCGTAATGTCCTTCGTCCCAGAGTTGCCCATTGTCATAAAATCGTTGCCAGAATCCAATTTGTACACCACTCGAGAAAGCACCTTTTTGTAGTGGTAGACCATTTTCACGCCACCATTGGCAGTCCAGATTTAATTCGCCATTCAAGTACGAAACCTTGGCTTTGATTTGTC
>JANNEE010000561.1:0-1983 GCA_031388325.1 Deinococcales bacterium | reverse complement strand
ACACCGCCAGCAACGGGATGACATTGATCGATACAGTGCCGACATTGGAATCATCACCATTCGCCGTGATAGGTACGTGATTCCAGTCCGTTCGAGTTTTGAGAATCAAGTCCCCGGGATTGTTGTGGACTCGAGCGCCAGCCAGCAAACAGTGTTTATTGAACCCGCCAGTGTTGTGCCACTGAACAACGAACTTGCCCGCACCGTTATCGAAGAAGAACAAGAAGTCGCCCGAATCCTGCTCGAGCTAACCCGCATGGTTGCCGATGAGCCGGGGCTTTGGGAAAGTTTACGGGCTGTTGCCGAACTCGATTTAATTGCTGCTAAAGCCGCCCTTTGTAAAGACTGGGATTTAACCCGTCCCGATGCCAGTCCCGAAGGGGATTTTGAAGTTATAGATATTCGCCATCCGCTCATTAAAGATTGTGTACCCAATTCATTTCGCCTCGACAAGGGGCGACGTTTACTTTTAATTACTGGTCCCAACATGGGCGGAAAAACCGTCACCCTCAAAAGCCTTGGATTAGCCATTGCAATGCACCAAAGCGGCTTATTTGTGTCAGCCTACAGCGCCAAATTACCAATTGTCCAAGAAATCCTGTGCGATATTGGCGATGGTCAGAACCTGCTCGAGAGCCTTTCGACCTTCGCCGCCCATCTTAAAAACCTCAGTACCATTCTCGAGCGAGCCAAAGCAGGCACGCTCGTTTTAATTGATGAACTCGGAAGTGGCACAGACCCTTCTGAGGGCGCGGCACTCTCCCAAGCGATGATTGAACAACTCCTGACCCAAGGCGCTCGTGGGATTATTACCAGCCACCTCACGCCCCTAAAAATCTTTGCTTCCGAACGCCAAGATGTGGTCAATGCCAGCATGAGTTTTGATGTCGAGAATTTACGCCCGACTTATAAACTCTCGATTGGCGCACCCGGACGTTCCTATGCTTTGGCGATTGCACGGCGCTTGGGCTTTCCAAATAGCGTGGTTTTGAGGGGCGAAACGATTTTGGGACCTGAAGGGCTACAAGTCGAAAAACTGCTCGAAGCCCTCGAGATAGAACGTAAAAATTTAGAGACCGATGCCGCCGCCGCCAGAGTTGCCAAAGAACACAGCGAACGCCAAGAAAAAGAACTAAAAACTAAACTCGAGCAATTAGAACAACAAAAAAACCAGTTCTTACTCGAAGCCCAAGCCAAAGCCGACAGTGTTTACCGCAACGCCATCGAACAAGTCAGACAACTCAAAAATCGTACACAAACCGACTTACAAAGCGAACGCCCCAAAGTCATGCAGGAACTGCGCGATTTACGGGCTGCCGCCCAAGCCGAACGCCCACAAATGACGGCAGTCCAACGCGAACCAGAAGCGCTTAAGGCTGGTGCGAGTGTCGAAGTGCCAAGTTACGGCACGAACGGCAAAATTCTCGAGTTACGTGGCGAAGATGTGCTGGTGCAAATGGGGCTGTTGAAAGTTACCTTAAAGCGCCGCGATGTACGCCTGAAACCAAACGGCGTTAGTGTTAAAGCCGCCAGTGGCGGGGTCTATATTTCTCCCTCGAGTTTTACTAAAGAACTGAATCTGCGTGGCGCTCATGTTGAAGAAGCGATTGAAGAAGTTCGGAATTTTATCACCGAAGCCCAAGCCCTGCGCGAAGGACAAATTCGGATACTGCACGGTAAAGGTGAAGGGATACTCAGGCGCGTGGTGCGGGATTACCTGAAAACCGACAAGCGCATCTCGAGTTACAGCGACGCGAACCCCAACGAAGGTGGGCATGGCGTGACCATAGCTAATATTCGGGTGTGATGCTAGACTTGCTAAAGTTTTACATTCAGAATAATGGTAGTGGGTTATTATAGAATGACACATGCCCATTACTATTACCTTAATCTGTCCACATTGCCAAAGTGAACACCTCGTCAAATTTGGTTTCGCACCAGATGGCAGACAACGTTACCGTTGCAAAACCTGTGGTAAACAAC
>JANNEE010000618.1:0-2880 GCA_031388325.1 Deinococcales bacterium | reverse complement strand
CTCGAGACCCGTTTGGCTCTCGAGCAGACTTCAAATCCATCCAAAAACGGCATCTTCACATCGAGAATCATCAGGTCTGGGGTGTAATCCATAAGCCACTCCAGTGCGGCTCGCCCATCGATCATATGAATCACATAATGCCCATCGGCGGATAGGATCATCTCGAGCAAGCTACGGATTTGTTCCGAATCATCGGCGGTTAGAATGTCTGCCATACGACCATTGTACCGCAAAAAAGACGCAAAGAGAACGGCTACTTGGCAAAACCCAAACGCGCAAGGCGGTATAAGCGGTCTAGCGGCATTTTGCGTAACATCGTATTGGCAGTTTTGGTGCTGACGATGGTTTGTTCAACACTCGAGATTAAACGCTCAAAGACATCTTCGGGGATATTGAGGGCTGGGGTCAGCCTCGCCACACGCTTACTCGAGATTGAAAAATTCGCCACCACACCACCTTCGTAAATCGTGCGAACCGCGAGGATACCACTTAGTTCGCTGACCAATTCCTCGAGTCCTGGAATAATTTTTGGCGGCAAGACAGTGCGAAATTGCAACGCCAAGAGTAAACCACTACCGCGCACATCCTCGAGTAAAGCTGGGTATTTGGCTTTTAAGGCAAACAAACGCTCTAAGCCAATTTTTCCAAGCCGAGCCGAACGAGCCGGTAAGTCCTCGTCTACAATCAACTCGAGACAACGAATACCGACTGCCATTGCAAGGCTGTTGCCACCAAAGGTATTGCTGTGCAGTTTACTCGATAACCCAGCCAGCAATGAATTGAAGATTTTTTTACGGGCAATGGTTGCCCCTATTGGTACAATGCCGCCACCGAGGGGTTTTGCCAGCGTGATAATATCGGGTTCTAAACCTGCGGCAAGACTGGCAAAATAATGTCCGGTGCGCCCCAAGCCAGTTTGGATTTCATCGGCAATGACAATAATTCCGTGCTTGCGGCAGAGTTCGCCCACCCCGGATAAAAAGCCTTCTGGTGGGTTAATCACCCCAGCCTCACCTTGGGTTGGCTCGAGAATCACAGCGCTGATGCTGTCCGCGCCAAGTTTTTGAACTGCACTGGAAAAGGCTTCAAGGTCGCCAAAGGGCAGGGTTGTGATGTCTGGCATGAGTGGACGAAAAGGAATTTGGTACTCTTCGTTGGGGGTCAGCGACAATGCCCCAAAGGTTTTTCCGTGGTATGCCCCCTTAAAGTTAATGATGTACTTGGCTTTTGGACGGGCTGTTTTGACAAATTTAAGGGCTGTTTCGATGGCTTCTGCCCCAGAGTTACTAAAAAAAACTTTTGAATCGGCATGACTGGGCGCAAACTGTGCCAGCAATGCCACCAAATTTGTCTCGAGTGCCGAACGCCAATGGCTGATGCTCTGCGAAGGAATGCCAATCGTGCGGTCACGCGCCAAAAACCCTTGCATAAATTCAATTAACGGCGGGTACTGGTCGCCAAATGGAATCGCCGAATAGCCACCCGCATTGATTTTTTTTAGCCCCCTGGCATCCTCGAGTTCCCAAGGAGTAATGGTCTTGAATGGTCCAGCAATACCAATCGTATCAAAGACCCGAAACAAATCGCCGTTGCCAAAAGCCAATTCGTCGCGCAAGCCGTCGGTGTAAATACCATCTAAGACATCCGCACTGCGGATTGGAAGTTTAATTAACATTGTTTTAAGTTTAGCGCGTTTTTGCCCTAGATTTCACTTTCTTGATTAGACACCCAATATCTGAACTGGTTGTATGCTCTAACCATGCGAATTCAACTCTTGGCAGGACTGGCACTGATTTTCTTTGTCTCATGTGCTGGGTATTACCCGTCCCCATCACCAAGCTATTCAAATCCTGTCGGCAACAACCCCAATGCCCAAGCAGGGGTTTTAACGGCTGCCGACATAGACGAAAACCTCAACTTAAATTCATTACAAAAGTACCTGACCGCGCAACGCCAACAAGACAAAAGCCAAATTTTACCGAGTCTGAATACCTTAGACCGAGTTACGATAGATATTCGGGATTCCCAAGGGATTGGCATGGGTAACGCTCGAGTCCAGATTTTTGATGGAACGACTTTGGTGCTTGAAAGCGTGACTGGGGCAAATGGAATTTTTTACTTCTACCCCAGTTACGACGCAGTGACCGCCAAGCAACTGATTGTCAAAGTCCGACCACCGACAGGCACAGACCAAACCCTCGAGACTGCGCTTAATCTCGAGACTTTAAGCCCAGAGCGCCGTTTGCAAATAAACTTAAGCCAAATCAAAGCCACCAACCAAGCCCTAGATTTAATGCTGGTGATAGATGCAACTGGCAGCATGGGTGATGAAATGCAGTACTTGACCAAAGAATTCCAAGCCATTACCCAAGCCATTGCTTCAAAATTCCCAAATGTCAGCACCCGCTTTGCTTTAACGGTCTACCGTGACACTGGCGATGAGTATGTGGTACGTTCGTTTAACTTTACTGATTCGGTCAGTACCATGCAAAAGCAACTGGCTGCCCAAAGCGCCCAAGGTGGTGGCGATTACCCCGAAGCAATGGAACAAGCCCTGAACAACGCAGTCCAAGCCCAGTGGCGCAGTGGCAACACGACACGCTTAGTTTTTCTAGTTGCCGATGCCCCGCCACACGACCAAGACTTGGGTCATGCCATTAAATATGCAAAAGTGGCTCGAGGGTTAGGCTTACGAATTTACCCTTTGGCTGCCAGTGGCGTAGCCGACACCGCCGAGTATTTAATGCGAATTATGGCAGTCACCACCCACGGGCGATATTTATTTTTAACCGATGATTCAGGGGTTGGCAACACCCACAGCCAACCAAAAGTGCCTTGTTACATCACCACCCGTTTAGATAATTTACTGATTCGAGTGGT
>JANNEE010000523.1:0-5196 GCA_031388325.1 Deinococcales bacterium | reverse complement strand
CGATGAACGTGAACAAACCCTCAATCAACTCCTGGTGGAAATGGATGGTTTTGAAACCAAACACGATGTTATTATTCTGGCAGCCACCAATCGCCCAGATGTGCTGGATTCTGCCTTACTTCGCCCGGGTCGGTTTGATCGACAAGTGACCGTAGATGCCCCAGATGTGAAGGGACGCGAAGAAATCCTGCGGGTTCACTCGAGAAAAAAACCACTCGATGAAAGTGTTGACCTAAAAACCGTTGCCAAACGCACACCTGGTTTTGTTGGGGCAGACTTGGAGAACCTCCTCAATGAATCAGCCTTATTAGCGGCTCGAGGAGGCAGACGTAAAATCACGATGCGTGATATTGATGAAGCGGCAGACCGAGTGGTGATGGGAGCAGCCAGAAAATCTCGAGTGATTCTGCTCGAGGATAAGTTGATTACGGCGTATCATGAAGTTGGACACGCGATTGCAGCGCATTTACTGCCACTTTCAGATAGGGTACATAAACTCACGATTGTACCGCGTGGTGGAGCGGCTGGCTACATGATGCCATTACCATCAGAAACTCAGCATTATGGCAAGAATCGGCTTTTAGATAGAATTGGTGTGGCATTGGCAGGTCGGGCAGCCGAAGAACTGCAATTTACTGAAATCACCACAGGCGCACAAAATGATTTTCAGCAAGCTACACGAATTGCGCGGCGGATGGCAGCCGAATGGGGCATGTCTGACCAACTTGGGCATGTGGCACTGATTGAAGCCACTCAGAATTTCTTGGGCAATGCCAGTGAAAGCCGCTCGTATAGCGAAGAAACCGCCCAAGCCATAGATGCCGAAGTCAAAAGCATCATCGAGGTACAGTATGTGCGGGTCAAGCACTTACTCGAGCAGAACCGCAATGCCATGGACAGGGTGGTGGGTGTCTTACTCGAGCGTGAAACCCTAAATGGCGAGGAGTTCGCCACCGTTTTTGATGGTGGTTTGCTGCCCGAAGAACCACAAGACCCCAAACCGAACCTCGAGCCGGGGTTTTCGCCTGCCAATTTACTACCAAAAATTGGCGGGGTTTAAGCAATTTGGCGCTGGTTGCTTGATGCTTCAAAGCAGATAATAAAGCCATGAAACTCGAGTTTGTAGCAACTTTAGAAAAACTTCTCGAGGTTTACCGTGTACCCATCGGGCAAGCGCGTTTTGATGCTTATATTGCCGCTACAGTCGGCGGAGCGCAAAGCCGTGCAGACTTGGCATTGTTGCCGCTTGTCAGTGCGAACCCAATGGCAAAAGCAGATGTTCATGCCGCCCTCGAGACTTGGTTGGAACTTGGGGTAGACATGGCAACGCAAAAGATTGTGCAGTCCCTTACGCCAGTTTGGTCTTTGGATGTTGCTTACAAGGTTGGTTTGACACTACTGGATGACCAAAAAGGTGGTTGGACTAATCGGTTTTTGAATGATTGGGAGTTTCGTTTTCCGTCCAAAACAAATCCCGATTGGATTGTTGTGCCGCTCTGGGTCTCTGAAACCCCAAGTTTTGAAATCTTAGAAGTGGCAATTCGCGCAGCAGTAGCTCGAGTTATTTGGCAGTTGCAACATGGTCTGCCTCAAACCCTGCTCGAGATGCTGTACCAAGAAGGGTTTGCCCAGTCTTTTGCAGGGCTAAAACCAACTTTAGAGACCGATGACCTCGAGTACAGCCGTATGGTGATTGCACCGTTTTTGCAGTCTGTGGAAAAACCCGTGCAGTTTGCCTGTTTATTTGGTGATGCGGCGGCTCGAGAAGTGGGTTATATGGCGCTGGGCTTGTCGGCTTTTGCGGGGTTTGACGTGGCACTTGCCGATTATTCAAATTAAGTCACCTCTCATCTGACAAAACGTTAAAATATCAGGGTGCAAAAACAGCAATTGCAACAGCTTTTTTCTATTTTACTAACGCTCAGCCTGATTCCTGCGCTGATTCTGGCTTGGCAACGGATTGCCTTTGAACGCAATTACAACACCGTCGGGCTAAGCATAGATTACGGTGATATGGTGCAACAAGCCCGAGAAAATGGTCTCGAGACCAATGACCTCTTAAAGCGCTATAAAGCCTTGGGAGTGAATGGTGTTTCGGTCTATGAACCAAGCCTTGGGCGTTTAGTTCAAAACGATCTGGTATTGTACCGAGAAGGGGCAGAATGGCGCAATCAACGTCTTAGTCTGCGTTTGGATGTCTCCGAGATTCGTTCCAGAGAATTTTATTTGCGCTCCTTAAAAGCAGGTGTAGCCGAGCGTTTTATGACCAAATATCAGTATCCAACCCGTCAAGTACAAATAGATGGACAGTTCTGGACAGCTTTCCCCCTAAATATTTTGGCTTTACCCGCCGGACCTGACTTAGAATTACATAGCGACCTCGAGGCACTAGGGTTTTATGTGGTTTATCGCCCATTTGAATCTGGGGCGCTGCGAGACCCCGGGGCGGATTTCCCCAAAGTACCTTTTGTGGTCTACGCTGGCGACGAAATTACAGGTAATAGCACCGATCAAAAACGCCAAAAAATCATTGAACGCACCAAAAACACCATTACTGGCATGGTTGAAAGTGTCAAACAAGACGGACTCGAGGACATTATAAAACTCAATCCAACCGTGCGGGTTTTTGCAATTCCAACCGCTTGGCAAAAACGACTTGTGCCAGAAGAAGCGGCTAGTAAATTTATTTTAGCCGCAAGGGAACGCAATCATCGTCTGCTTTACTTGCGTCCTTATGAACGCATAGATGATACCGAAACATTTTTTAAGGCTGTCTTGGCAGGTTTAGAACGAGCCGACCTAAAAGTTGGGCAACCCGTCGCCCTCGAGTTTACCCAAAATAGCCTACTGAAGAACCTGTCTTTTTTTGGAGCGCTGTTTGGCTTAGCGCTGTTTGCCACGCTTTTTCCGTGGTGGTGGCTTGGGGTCGCCACCACCCTTGGGGTGTTGGGTATTTCGGTATTCTTTGCTGGTTTTGGCGCAAAAGGCTTAGCTTTAAGTGCCGCACTGGTTTTTTCGGTGCTTGGTTTTGCCTTGGCTCGAGCCAAATTGCTTGACTGGGCAAGAGCCACTGGGATTACCGTCATGGGGGCTTTTTTTGTTTCTGCCCTTGGGGTTAGCCGCAACGAAGTATTGGCGATTGAACCTTTTGCGGGCGTGGGTCTGTTGTTGGTATTGCCGCCTGTATTGCTTGGTTTAACCATGATTCCCAAGCAAGATATTCGTAAAACTATTCAAAATTTATGGAACACCCCAGTCAGCCTAGGTTTGATTGCTTTAATGGCGTTTGCGGCGGGGGCTTTAGCTATTATTGTCTTGCGGCGTGGCAATGATACTGGGGCTGGGATTTCAGAAGCCGAAGCCAAGGCTCGAGTTGCCGTTCAAGACAGTATTATTCGTCCACGTAGCAAAGAACTGGCACTTCATGCGCCCGGGTTGATTGGTTTATCGGGGCTTTTTCCAAGTTGGTTAAATAATTTGTTGCTGATGGCAAGTTCAATTGGGCAAGCCAGTATTATCGGCAGCTTCACCCATTTTCACACCCCGCTTTTAATTAGTTTATTGCGTACCATTAACGGTATTGCGATTGGTGGCGCAATTGGTTTTGCGGTGCTGGGCGTGGTCTGGTTTGGAAACACATTTTTTAGAAAGTGGCTCGAGGAGCAGAACAAAAGGTTGGGAAACTCATGACTCAAGAAAGACAAACCCGTATCCGAGCCGTTCTCGAGAAACGCCAACCCGATTTAACGGTGCTGCTTGAACATGTCCATAAACCCCATAATTTAAGTGCGATTTTGCGTTCTTGTGATGCGGTTGGTTTACTCGAGGCACATATTGTAGCACTCGAGGGTCGTCCGCCAACTTTTAATGAAACCAGTGCTGGTTCAGATAAGTGGTTGCCGCTTGTGACGCACCAGAACACCGCCGCCGCCTTCTCGAGCTTAAAAGAACGTGGCTTTAAGGTGATTGCCGCCCACCTCTCCTCTACTGCCCTAGATTACCGAGTATGGGATTACACCCAGCCAACCGCGATTTTACTGGGCGCAGAAAAATGGGGGGTCTCGAGTCTGGCGGCTGATTTATGCGATGCCCATATTATTATTCCAATGCACGGTATGGTGCAGAGCCTAAACGTCAGCGTAGCAGCAGCCGTGATTCTTTTTGAGGCGCAACGTCAGAGGCTCGAAGCGGGAATGTATCAGACCTCAAGAATCAGTCCCGAAGAATTTGCACGTCTCGAGTATGAATGGCTTTACCCGCGTGAAGCTGAGATTTTGCGGGCTAAAGGCGAAGTCTACCCAAGACTTTTAGTCCCGCAGTAAAAAAGGGGGATTAAAACGCTACCTTGTCGCAATAACATCACCAGCGCTTTAACCTTTAGTCCCCTCGTATGACCTTGCCAATTTTACTCAAGAACCCTTCTGGTGGGACGATACTCTCACCTGTTTCTTTGGCGTACTCCTCGAGAAGTTCCTTAGCCCGTTTAGAGAGTTTTTTCGGCACACTGACCGCCACTGTGACAATTAAATCACCTTCGCCTCTAGCTTGTAGACGCGGCATTCCTTTGCCTCGTAAATGCAGCGTATCGTTGGGTTGTGAACCATGTGGAATCTCGAGGGCGTGTGTGCCATCGAGGGTTGGAATCTCGAGTTTTGTGCCTAGGCTGGCTTGGGCAAGTCCAATATGGGCAGTGTAATGCAGATTGTCGCCATCGCGGGTTAAGTGGGCATGTGGTTTTAGTTCTAAAAAGACATATAAATCGCCAGCCGGACCACCAAACATTCCAGCATTGCCCTGACCCGCGACACGCAAACGATAGCCACCATCAATACCTTTAGGCAATGTGACCGTGACTTTCTCAGGTTTGATGGTACGCCCACGCCCGTGGCATTTGCTGCATGGTTCGGGGTTGATTTCGCCTGTACCTTTGCAAGTCGGGCAAGGCGCAGCCGTCATAAAATTACCCAGAATGGTGCGTTGCTGTTGCCGCACTTGCCCAGCCCCACCACAAGTACCACAGGTTTGTAAGCCCTTGCCACCCGGTTCGGCTCTCGAGCCATTACAACGGTCACAACCAATCAGTTTATCAATTTCAACTTCGATGTCCGCCCCAATTCGGGCTTGCTCGAGCGTAATGCTGACTTCAACTTGTAAATCCTCGCCTCGAGCCGCCCGTTTGCCACCTCGAGCCGCGCC
>JANNEE010000610.1:0-1861 GCA_031388325.1 Deinococcales bacterium | reverse complement strand
TTTAGCGGTGCAACGATTCAACAATTGCTCGCCAAGCAACTGCAAAATCGTGCTGCCTTAGAACATGCCAGCCGTGAAACACTGACCAGCGTGATTGAATTTGCGGCTTTTGCGGCTGCCTTAAATTGCACCAAAGCTGGTTGCAACCCGCCAAGACTCGAGGAAATGCAGTAGTTCTATTTTTGGTCATGGAATTCAAGAATCACGGGCGCATGGTCAGAATAAAATTGCTCACGGTAAATATGAGCCGATTTAACTCGAGATGCTAAGTTTTTGCAACACAATTGGTAATCAATACGCCAACCAACATTATTTTGTCTAGCCCGACCTCGGTTAGACCACCATGAAAAATGCTCGGTTTGCCCAACATGAGTTCTAAAAACGTCCACCAAACCAGTCTCTAAAATTCGGGTCAGCCAAGCCCGCTCATCTGGTAAAAAACCACTGCTCTCCAAGTTCGCCCGCCAATTCTTTAAGTCTATTTCCATATGGGCAATGTTGAAATCGCCTCCAATCAAAACATCACCAGCTTGTTTTAAGTGCGCTAACCACGGTTCAAATTCTGCTAAGAAACGGTACTTGGCGCTTTGTCGTTCAGGACTGCTCGAGCCACTTGGAAAATATGCGCTAACGACATTAAACCCGTCAAACTGAAGGCGTATAACCCGTCCTTCAGCATCAAATTCTTGTGAGCCAAAGCCGTACTGCACAGCTTTTGGTTTGAATTTAGAGAGGATACCCACGCCACTGTAGCCCGGTTTTTGGGCTGCGAACCAAAAGGCTTGGTACTGCTCGAGACCAACCAAAGCTGGAAGTTGATGCTCGAGCGCCCGAACTTCTTGCAGCAAAATAATATCGGCGTTTTCTTGTACCAGCCACTCGAGCAAACCCTTTTGTGTAGCACTGCGAATTCCGTTGACGTTTAAGGTAATGACTTTCATGGATAAAGCATAACCTTAAGTGCTTATACTGTTCAATTTTAGCATTGAAAGTAACCTACTGCACGCAACAATTTGTATTACTGTCGAGTGGCGTTTATTCTCCTATTTGCCAAATGTGTATTTTACGGTTAATCTAGGGGATGTGCGAGGGTCTATAGCTCAATCGGTTAGAGCGGAGGTCTCATAAACCTTAGGTTCGGGGTTCAAGTCCCCGTGGACCCACCAAATTATGAAGTTTGGATTTAATAATGCCTTACACTCCAATTCTTGCCACGCTGGGTTATTTAATCTCTGAAGATAATCAAAAGGTTTTACTGGTGCATCGGCATAAACGCAACGCCGACGCACATCTTGGTAAATACAATGGACTGGGCGGGAAACTCGAACCATTCGAGGATGTGGTTTCTGGTTTGCGCCGTGAATTCTTAGAGGAAGCTGGAATTACCTTAGATAATATAAGGCTGCGCGGCACAATCAACTGGTCTGGTTTTGGTAAGACGGGCGAGGATTGGTTTGGCTTTATTTTTGTGGCGCGTGGTTTTTCTGGGCAAATCAGTTATGAAAATCTCGAGGGAACGCTTGAATGGGTGGAAATCTCTAAATTACTGGCTGGGGATTATCCGCTTTGGGAGGGCGATAAGCATTTTTTACCACTGGTTTTTGATGATAACACAAGCCCGTTTTCTGGGGTGATGCCCTATAAAAATGGCAAACTGGTCTCTTGGGCTTTCTCGAGATAATTTACATATCCCAATGCACACGGCTGGTGTCTTGGGCTTTTTCAATCACTAAACGGATTGGTAAGCGGTCGGCTAGGGCTGGGACGTGGGTGATTACGCCAACCATGCGCCCTAGGGTTTGTAGGTTCTCCAAAGTGTTGGCGACCATTTCAAAGGCATCAGCGTCGAGTGTGCCAAAGC
>JANNEE010000469.1:0-5098 GCA_031388325.1 Deinococcales bacterium | reverse complement strand
CTTTCGGCACTTGACCGTAAACTGAGGGTCAATCTGCAAGTCGAACTGATGCGCCTGCAAGCCCGTCTTGGTTTAACTTTTATTTTTGTGACCCATGACCAAGAAGAGGCATTAACCATGTCAGACCGAATCGCCGTGATGAATAAAGGTGTCATCGAACAACTTGGCGGCGTGCAAGAGATGTATGAACGCCCAAGCAACGCCTATGTCGCTAAATTCCTAGGCTCGAGCAATTTACTCGAAGGCACAGTCACCGCGCCAAACACCGTCAAAACCATTCTTGGCGAACTCGAGGTGCGCGACCATTTACCAGCCGTCGGCAAAGATGTGCTGCTTTCGATTCGTCCAGAAAAAATTCAGCTTTCTAAAGTGCAAAGTACGCCTCAAAACACAGTGACAGTCGGTGTTACCGATGACATTTACCAAGGTGCAACTGGAGCATACCGTGTTAAAACCACTTTTGGCTTTGAACTCGAGGTCAACACCATGAATTCTGGTGTGACCGATTCAGACTTTGAAGTCGGCGACCAACTTTATGCCCATTTGCCTGCCAATTTAATGGTGGTGCTGCAAGGTAACAGCCGCTTAGAAATAGATGCACTCGAGGGGAAGTGAAATGACGACTAAAAAACCAAAACTCGAGGCGGCTGGCGGCGAATTATTGACCCCAAGGCAGCTATTAACTCGAGCCGCCGCCACCGCAGGGGCGGGAATTGTTTGGATTGCGCTGTTCTTGGTTTTACCAATGCTGATTTTATTTGGCTATAGTTTTTTAACCCGCGATGAACTAGGTAACGCCGTGTTTCCTTTAACCATAGATAATTATGTGCGTTTTGCGGGTTGGGATGTGCTTGGCTATGATGCAGCCTACCTGATTATTGTCGGGCGCACGATTGTGGTGTCCTTAGTGACGACCTTTTTTTGTGTGCTGATTGCTTACCCACTGGCATTTTTTATTGCTGCCCATAAGCCCCAAGTCCGTGACCGCTTGATGATTTTTGTGATTGTGCCAAGCTGGGTCAATCTGGTGATTCGCACCTATGCTTGGATGATTATGTTTAACCCCTCGAGTCCACTTACTCAATTGGCTGCCAGTTTAGGCATTGTTAAACCGAACGAAGGACTGTATCCTTCGGACTTTGCGGTCTATTTGGGGATGGTCAATGTCTTTTTGCCGTTTATTGTCTTGCCGCTTTACAGCGCGGTCGAGCGCATAGACTGGTCGCAACTCGAGGCAGCCCAAGACTTATACGCCACCAAAACCCAAGCCTTTTTCCAAGTGCTTGTGCCGCAAACCCTACCCGGTTTAACGGCTGGAATTATTTTAACCGCCATTCCAGCTTTGGGGATGTTTGTTGTGCCGGACTTACTCGGTGGCGCAAAAGTGGCGCTGATTGGCAACAGCATCGCCCAGCAATTTGGATCGTCGAGAGATTATCCATTTGGCGCAGCCATCAGCTTTTTGGTGATGGGATTGACCTTGCTGGTTTTATGGTTATACGCCCGCCGAGTAGGGGAGAAGGGAATGCGTGATTTGTTATGAAAATCATGGACTGCACGTTAAATGGCTCGAGGGGTAATTGATGTTCTGGATTTTTTTTCTGGGCGGCATGACTATTTTGTTTTTGGCTTGGCATTTTGGTCTGCGCCGTTCGCAAGTGCGTAAAGCCAGTTTGCCTTTATCTATTACCAGTTTTTTCGCGTTTGTTTTTTTGTATGCCCCGATTCTGGTGGTGGCGGTGATGAGCTTTAACAACTCGAGATTCAGGCTTGATTGGGTTGGATTTACCACCAAATGGTACGCCAAGATTTTTGGTGATGAAAGCGTGACAGGTGGACTCGAGGGAGCGCAATTACTGGCAGCTACGCAAAACACTTTGGTTTTGGCAATCATCAGTACCGCCATTGCCACAGTGATTGGTTCACTACTTGGGTACGGTTTGCATCGCTACCGCTTCCCCGGGTCAAAACTGGTGGCGTGGCTGATGTATATTCCAGTCGTTACCCCCGATATTGTGATGGCGATTTCGTTACTCTTGCTTTATCAAGTGTTGCGGAATATCTTGCCGTTTTTTGAACCCGGAATGCCAAGCATGATCATTGCCCATGTGACTTTCCAAATTGCTTTTGTGGCGATTGTGGTTCGCTCGAGACTGGCTACCCTAGACCCCGCCTTAGAGGAAGCCGCTCGGGATTTATACGCCTCACCACTCGAGACGGTGCGTCAGGTTGTGCTGCCACTTGCCCTACCGGGCGTGATGGCTGGCGCACTTTTAGCCTTTACTTTATCTATTGATGATTTTGTGATTTCATTTTTTACTTCTGGACCCGAATCGCAAACCCTACCGATTCTGATTTATGCTTCGGTCAAGCGCGGTATTACCCCAGACATCAATGCTTTATCTACGATTATTGTTTTACTGACGATGATAGGCGTGTTCCTTAGTCAAATTTTGCAGCGCAACCAAAAAGATTAAGCTAAAAATTTGTGTGCATTGCCTAAAACCTGCGAATATAGCTTGATAACCAACTCTCGAATTGGTTTTTGAGCTTATGCAGTATCAAAAAATTTGAATTTCAATAAATAATTCACAAGTTAGATATAATCGTGATTTATTTCACATAATAATTATCCCAATGAATTTACTGCTAGAGTTGACCTCATCAAAACAGTCGGCTAGGATGAATCCGGTGATAAGCGACCTTTGGAATTACATATGCGAAAATTGATCGTCACCGAATTTCTGACCCTCGATGGGGTGTACGAAGATTCTACCCCATGGCGTAACGGCTATAATCCAGAAGACGGACAATTCAAATACGACGAACTCTTTGAAAGCGATACGCTTTTACTGGGTCGTGTGACCTACGAAGGCTTTGCCAAGTATTGGGCAACCGCGACTGGCAATTTTGCTGAACGGATGAACACCCTACCAAAGTTCGTCGCCACAAAAACCCTGAAGACCCTCGAGTGGAACGCCACCGTACTCGAGGGGGATGTGGTTAAAGCCGTTCAAGCCCTAAAACAACAAGAGGGTAAAAATATCCTGACTTACGGAAGTGGTAACTTTGCCCAGACGCTTTTACGCCATGGTCTTGTGGACGAACTTCGCTTGATGGTCTTCCCGCTTGTTCTTGGGCAAGGCAAGCGCTTTTTCTTGGGCGAGGATAGGCTGCCACTCAACCTTATTTCTTCGAGAAATCTTGGCGATGGTGTAATGCTGCTAACCTACAAGCCTAGCGCAATTTGATATGTAAATCCGATAATTGCTTTTCGTCCACAGCACTTGGCGCGTCTGCCATGATGTCCGCACCTTTGGCGTTTTTTGGAAAGGCAATCACATCGCGAATCGTTTCTGCGTTTGCCATGACCGCCACCATACGGTCTAAGCCCCAAGCAATCCCGCCATGTGGTGGTGTACCGTACTCGAGGGCTTCCATAAAAAACCCAAAGCGTTCACGAGCCTCAAGCGTACTAAAACCAATCGCATTAAACATTTTTTCTTGCACTTCTGGCTGATGAATCCGAATGCTTCCGCCGCCAACTTCATAGCCATTTAAGACCAAATCATAAGCTCGAGCCTTCATACTGCCCATCTCGGGAGTTCCAAACTTATGCAAATCCTCGAGTTTAGGGCTGGTGAATGGATGGTGCATAAAGGTAAAGCGCTGGTTGTCCTCGTCCCACTCGAGCAGAGGGAAATCCACCACCCAAGAAAAATGAAAACGTGGCGAACCTTCTGTAATCAGTTTTAACTCATCGCGCAAAGCCAACCGCACCGCACCCAAGGCTTTAAGTGCCGTCTCCCTCGAGTCTGCCCCAAAAAGCAGGGTTTGCCCAACGGCAGCCCCAGTAAGCTCAAGCAGTCCCGAAATTTCAGCAGGGGAGAGGAACTTCGCCATTCCGCCCTCGAGTCCAATGGCTGTGACTTTCGTCCAAGCCAAGCCCTTAGCTCCGTTTTGCTTGGCGACTTGCTCTAAACTTTCGATTTGTTTGCGTGATAATTCGGCTGGCGCAACCAAAACCCGTACTGTGGCAGCCGAAGCAAAAACCGCAAATGCTGACTTCACCACGATACTCGAGGCATCTTGTATCTCGAGTCCAAAACGCTGGTCGGGTTTATCTGAACCAAAACGGTCGAGCGCATCTTGGTAACTAAGGCGCGGCAAGGGCAGAGGCACATCCATATTCAGGGTTTGCTTAAATACATGTTGAATCAGGCGCTCGTTTAATTCAAGTACATCATCCACGTCCACAAAACTCATTTCAATATCAAGTTGGGTAAAATCTGGCTGGCGGTCAGCCCGTAAATCTTCATCCCTAAAACAACGGGCAATCTGAAAATACTTGTCGAAATTGGCAATCATCAAGAGTTGCTTAAAGAGTTGTGGGCTTTGCGGCAGGGCATAAAAATTCCCTGCGCTGACTCGAGACGGCACAAGGTAATCCCGAGCGCCTTCAGGGGTAGACTTGGTCAGCATTGGGGTTTCAACACTGATAAAGCCTTCCGAATCCAAAAAATTATAAATACTCGAGATGGTCTTAGAACGCAGTTTTAGGGCTTCGCGCAAAGGTTCACGGCGCAAGTCCAAATAGCGGTATTTCAAGCGAATTTCTTCAGAAGCCATGATTGGTGTGCCATCCACTGGAAACGGTATTGGCTTAGAGCGGTTTAGAACCTCAAGACTGCTCGGAATAATTTCGATTGCACCTGTGGCATATGCGCTAGATTTATTTTGGTCACTTCGAGCTTGTACAGTCCCCACAACCTCGAGAACAAATTCAGACTTACAGGCATTGGCTACTGTAAAACACGGATTGCTCGAGTCAACCGTAATTTGTACAATTCCAGTTCGGTCACGCAGCACAATAAAACGTGTATCTGGAAATTCGCGGACTCGAGAGACCCAGCCGTTTAGGGTAACGGTTTGACCAATATCGGCTTCGGACAAGTCACTGCAATAATGCGTTCGTTTCATGGCTCGAGTCTAACAGGCTTTCATCAGGGCAAGCGACTCATGACCAATCAATCTCGAGGTCTGGAAAGGCTAAGCATGAAACCTTGACCCCAAAAGGAAAAACCAATTTGGGAGCATA